>JBFWQN010000085.1:0-13783 GCA_050249405.1 Hyphomicrobiaceae bacterium
CTCACCCTAGCCCTCTCCCCAAGGGGAGAGGGGATGCGCAAGCGGCAAAGCACCGGCACAACGCAACCTCGTCGCGTGAGGATAACCCAAATGAGGCACCTACGGCCGCGCCGGGCTTCTCTCCCTCTCCCCTCGGGGAGAGGGTCGGGGTGAGGGGGAGTGCGGCGGGTGATGAGAAAGAGGTTCTGCGCAACAAGAACGACACCCACGAGCGCATCGTCTTCTCGCAGCGGTTCGCGTGCCCCGTGTCTGGCTTCACCATCGAGGAGATCGAGCCGCGCATCTTCTCGTTCAATGCGCCGGCCGGCGCCTGCCCGAAGTGCGACGGCCTTGGCACGGAGCTGAAGTTCGAGCCCGATCTCGTGGTGCCGGACCAGGACCTGTCGCTGGCGGCCGGTGCCATCTGGCCGTGGGCGAAAACGGGCCAGACCTCGCCCTACTACGAGCAGACGCTGCGCTCGCTGTCGCTGCACTACGGCTTCGACATGCGCGCGCCGTGGAGCAGGCTGCCGAAGCAAATGCGCGACGTCATCCTGTTCGGCTCGGGCGACGAGGAGATCACGTTCGCCTACGAGGACGGGGTGCACACCTACCACACCATGAAGCCGTTCGAGGGCGTCATCCGCAACATCGAGCGGCGCTGGCGCGAGACGGACTCGGAGTGGGTGAAGGAGGAGCTGTCGCGCTACCAGGGAGCGCACCCGTGCGAGGCCTGCAGCGGCTATCGCCTGAAGCCCCAGTCGCTCGCGGTGAAGATTGCCGGCCGCCATATCGGCGAGGTGTCGGATCTGTCGATCCGCGCCGCCAACGACTGGTTCCGCGACGTTCCCGCCACCTTCACGTCGCAGCAGACCGAGATCGCGACGCGGATTCTGAAGGAGATCCGCGAGCGGCTGCAGTTCCTCGTGGACGTCGGCCTCGACTATCTCACGCTGAGCCGCGCCGCGGGCACCCTGTCGGGCGGCGAGAGCCAGCGCATCCGCCTCGCATCGCAGATCGGCTCGGGCCTGACGGGCGTGCTCTACGTGCTCGACGAGCCGTCCATCGGCCTGCACCAGCGCGACAACGCCCGCCTGCTCGTGACGCTGCGCCACCTGCGCGACCTCGGCAACACGGTGCTCGTCGTCGAGCACGACGAGGACGCCATCCTCACCGCCGACTACGTGGTCGACATCGGCCCCGGTGCGGGCGTGCACGGCGGCGAGATCATCGCCAAGGGCACGCCGGCCGAGGTGATGGCCAACCCCGCCTCGCTCACCGGCGAGTATTTGACCGGCAAGCGCCAGGTGCCGCTGCCGAAGGTGCGCCGCCAGCCGGAGCCGGGCCGCGTGCTCAAGGTGATCGGCGCGCGCGAGAACAACCTGCAGAATGTCACGGCCGAGATTCCGCTCGGCGTGCTCTCCTGCGTGACCGGGGTCTCGGGCGGCGGCAAATCGACGTTCCTGATCGACACCGTCTACAAGGCCGTGGCGCGCAAGCTCAACGGCGCCCGCGAGGCGCCGGGCCGCCACGACCGCATCGAGGGGCTGGAGCACCTCGACAAGGTGATCGACATCGACCAGAGCCCCATCGGGCGCACGCCGCGCTCGAACCCGGCCACCTATACGGGCGCCTTCACGCCGATCCGCGACTGGTTCGCGGGCCTGCCGCTCGCCAAGACGCGCGGCTACGGGCCGGGCCGCTTCTCGTTCAACGTCAAGGGCGGCCGCTGCGAGGCCTGCCAGGGCGACGGCGTCATCAAGATCGAGATGCACTTCCTGCCCGACGTCTACGTCACCTGCGACCAGTGCAAGGGCAAGCGCTACAACCGCGAGACGCTGGAGGTGACGTTCCGCGAGAAGTCCATCGCCGAAGTGCTGGACATGACCGTGGAGGAGGGCGTCACCTTCTTCGCCGCCGTGCCGTCGATCCGCGACAAGCTGGAGACGCTGCACCGAGTCGGGCTCGGCTACATCAAGATCGGCCAGCAGGCGACCACGCTGTCGGGCGGCGAGGCGCAGCGCATCAAGCTCGCCAAGGAGCTATCACGCCGCGCGACGGGGCGCACGCTCTACATTCTCGACGAGCCGACGACGGGCCTGCATTTCCACGACGTCGCGAAGCTGCTCGAGGTGCTGCACGAGCTCGCCGACGCCGGCAACACCGTGGTGGTGATCGAGCACAACCTCGAGGTGATCAAGACCGCCGACTGGATCATCGACATGGGCCCCGAAGGCGGCGACGGCGGCGGCAAGGTCGTCGCCGAAGGCACGCCCGAGCAGGTCGCTGCGTGCGAGGCCAGCTACACGGGCCAGTTCCTGAAGGAGCTGCTGGAGCGGCGAGGAAAAAGCGCCGCCGAGGCGCCCAAGGGCAAGGCGCGACGCGGGAATGGCGGGGGCAAAAGGGAGGCGGCGGAGTGAGAAGGTGGGCGAGCTTATACAGAAGCCGTCGTTGTGGTCGGTCGGCCTACTGCACCGCAGCAACGTCGTCGTGGGCCAGGAAGAGACATGCCTCTCAACGAAGGGCAACGCTTGCGGTTTGTCTGCTCACTGCTAGGCTAGCGGAAAGTCGAGGACTGGGGAGCGTCCCCGCACCTGACCTGACACCGCATGGCTGAGCATCGAGGCACGCTCGATGAGTCCTCTCTTGCGGTTACTGCGACGCGCACAAATTTGAAAAACTTGCTTTCGGTGCGGTTTGAGCCGGTGAGATCGCAAAGGGGACTGCAAAGTGACCACAACCTTAGGGATTGATCTGGGTACTACCAGCTCCCGCGTCGCCATCATGAACGGCCCGTCTCCCGCTATCATCGAAAATAGCGAGGGCGAGGGTACCACACCATCCTACGTCGCGCTTACGGATAATGGATTGCGGCTAGTTGGCGAGGCAGCAAGACGCTATGCGTTAGGTCACCCAGGAGATGTCGTTTTCGCGGTCAAGCGACTAATGGGCCGAAAATATAGCGATCCCATTGTAAACGAATTAAAGCGATTTATGCCGTTTCAAATTGTTGAAGCCAAGAATGGAGACGCTTGGGTTCGACTGGGCAATCAGAATTATGCGCCAGATCAAATCACTGCGTTCATTCTCCAAAAGATGAAAAAAACGGCGGAAGACTATCTCGGTCAATCGGTCGCCCGGGCCGTAATCACTGTTCCCGCATACTTTAATGATCAGCAGCGGCAATCCACTCGCGACGCAGCTGCAATCGCTGGGCTGAAGGTAGTGCATCTCAACACGGAGCCGACGATGGCTGCGTTGGCATATGGACTACACCGAAAAAGCGAAAGTCAAACTATTGCAGTTTATGATCTGGGGGGCGGAACCTTCGATGTATCAATCATGGAGATTGGAGATGGCGTCTTTGAAGTAAAATCGACGAATGGGGATATGTTTCTTGGCGGTGAAGATATTGACTTCAGGCTCATGGACCACGTCGCCGGTCGCTTTAAGGAAGCCCACGGTGTGGACCTATTGGCAGACCCCGTAGCGAAGCAACGCCTTAAGCAAGCCTCGGAGACGGCGAAGATCGAACTGTCGAGTTTGGAGGCCGCACGCATCGACCTTCCCTTCATCCATGTAAAAGGAAGAGATGTGTTGCATCTCGAAATGATGTTGGATCGCGCGACCTTCGATGGTTTGATTGTCGAATTGGTCGATCGCTCATTAGAAGTATGTGCGCAAGCACTGAAGGACTCGGCTTTGAAGAATAGTGAAATAGACCAGATCATATTGGTGGGTGGTAGCACAAGAATTCCGCTTGTTCAGCTCAAGCTTCAGCGGTTCTTCGGGAAGCCGCCCTACGGAGGTCTACGGCGAGAAGACGCCGTCGCTCTTGGGGCGGCTATAAGTGCAGGAATGCGGAGCGGCGATGTAAAAGATGTTCTCTTATTAGATGTTACATCACTGTCACTGGGGATCGAGACGATGGGGGGTGTGTTCACGCGCCTCATTGATCGCAATACCACCATCCCAACCAAGAAGTCGCAGATCTTCTCGACTGCCGAAGATGGCCAGCGTGCAGTGACGATCAACGTTTATCAAGGCGAACGCGAGCTCGCGGCCGACAACAAGCACCTTGGCCGCTTCGATCTCAGCGGGATTCCACCAGCGCCTCGCGGAGTGCCTCAAATTGAGGTAACGTTCGACATCGATGCCAACGGCATCATCCACGTCTCGGCCAAGGACAAGAAGACGGGCAAAGAACAGTCGATCCGAATAACGGTGTCGGGCGGGCTATCTGCCGATGAAATCGAGGCAATGAGTATAGACGCTCAGCGGTCGGGAATATCTCTAAAGGAGGTCGCAACCAGCGCGAAAGGATTGCCAGATACAGTCCGTCTAAACCGTAGAAGCGAACCAATTGAGGCTCCTCCAGCAGTTGTTGCACCTAGTGCCAGAGTTCGGGCGACCACCGGAAGTGTCGTGCCGCATATTTTCCTCAGTTATGCTCATGAAGACGAGAAATGGGCGGGTGCGATAATGAAATCGCTGAGCGTACTTACTCGTTCAGGACGTGCTAACGTCTGGAGCGACCGTTACATTGATACTGGAACCAGGTGGGAGGAGCAAATTTATGTTGCTATCGAAAAGGCCAATGTGGCTATCCTACTTGTGTCGAACGATTTTCTGAATTCCGATTTTATTTTATCAAAGGAACTACCCGCCATCTTTGCGGAAAAGGAGCGTCGGCAGCTAGCATTGGTTCCGATTATTGCGCGCCCTTGCGCGTTCGAGCTGCACGAAGATCTCGCAAAATTCCAACTATTTAATAAGCCCGAAACTCCACTATCCAGCCTCGGTGAATGGGAGGCCGAAGCAGAATTACTGCGCTTGACTAGAATGTTGGCGGCTTCGGTTGGGTGAGGAAAGCGTAGCAGCTCATTTCGATCTGCCGAAGCACATGTGTCAATTCGTTCGATGCTTCTAAGGGCTTTTCATTGTCGCGATCGCCGAATGCAGGCGCGCGACAAGCATGTGATCTCATCTCAAGGCGTAGACCGGAATGGGTCACTCTGAACCATGGCGCGCGCTGACCGTGCTGCGCGCGCTCACGTCTCTCATCTCCGCAAAGCTGCTTGAGGGCCTGGACCTGTGATGTTGCGCGGGCTGCTGCGGGCTCCTCAACCCCCAAAAAGTGGGTGGTCTGGAGGGCTCGGCCCTCCAGCGGGGTGCGGGGCTGGCCCCGCTCGCGCGCCTGGCGCGCGATCAACGGCACGCACCGAGCCGACAGGCACCGGGCACCTGCGACGGCTCTCGGCATTATCAACGGCGACGTGGGTCCCCGGCTGCGCGGGGATGACGTCATGCTGTGACGTCATGCTGGGTTCGAGGCGGATGGCATTGCGCTGGTCCGCTTCGCCCACCCCTCGGCGTCATGCCCGCGCAGATGGCGCCGTCCTCGCTCAGCCCCGCAGACGACAGCCCGCCGCGGCGCGGCTCAGGTGCCCTTCCCCTCGAAGAACTCGCGCATGCGGGAGAAGAAGCCCGACGACGCGGGGCTGGTCTCCTTGTGGCTTTCCTTCTCGAACTCCTGCAGCAGCTCGCGCTGGCGGCGCGTCAGGCTCTTCGGTGTCTCCACCTCGACCTGGATGTACATGTCGCCCTTCACGTTGGAGCGCAGCACGGGCATGCCCTTGCCCTTGATGCGGAACTGCTTGCCCGTCTCGGTGCCGGCGGGGACCGAGACCGCCACGCGCGTGTTGTCGAGCAGCGGCACGTCGATGGAGCCGCCGAGGGCGGCCGTGGTCATGGCGATGGGCACGCGGCAGAAGACGTCGGCGCCGTCGCGCTGGAACAACTCGTGCGGCTTGATCGACAGGAAAATGTAGAGGTCGCCGGTCGGCCCGCCGCGCTCGCCGGCCTCGCCCTCGCCCGCGAGGCGGATGCGGGTGCCGTCCTCGACGCCGGCGGGAATCGAGACCTGCAGCGTGCGCTCCTTGGTGACGCGGCCGGCACCGTGGCAGGTGGTGCAGGGATCCTCGATGAACTCGCCGCGGCCCTGGCACGAGGGGCAGAGCCGCTCGATGGTGAAGAAGCCCTGGCTGGCGCGCACCTTGCCCTGGCCTTGGCAGGTGGGGCACGGCGAGGGCCGTGTGCCGGGCTTGGCGCCGGAGCCCGTGCAGGTCTCGCACGAGACGGTGGTCGGCACCTTGATGGTCGCCTGCTTGCCCGTGAAGGCCTCGGCGAGCGTGATCTCCATGTTGTAGCGGATGTCGGCACCGCGCTCGCGCCCGCCACGGCCTCGACCGCCGCCGCCGCGCCGCCCGCCCATGAACTCGCCGAACAGGTCGTCGAAGATGTCGGACATGGAGGACGCGAAGTCGGGCCCGAAGCCCTGGCCGCCCGGGCCGCGACCGCCCTCGAAGGCGGCATGGCCGAACTGGTCGTAGGCCGCGCGCTTCTGCGGGTCCTTCAAGGCCTCGTAGGCCTCGTTCAGCTCCTTGAATTTCTGCTCGGCGGCCTTGTCGCCCGGATTGCGGTCGGGGTGGTGCTCCTTGGCGAGCTTGCGGAAGGCGCTCTTCAGCTCCTGCTCGGACGCTCCCCGGCTGACGCCGAGCACCTCGTAATAGTCGCGCTTAGCCATCTGGCGAGATCCTAGAGCCTGCCCCGCAGCGAACCGCACGATCGGCCGGTTTCGGACCGGCGGACGGCGGCACGACCGTCACAAAGGCGGGGCCTGCTCCCCCGAGGAGAGCAGGCCCCGCCGAAAATGAGCCTGCGAGGACGGTCGTCATCGCGTGCCCCCGATTGGTCGCTCAGGCGGATTTCTTCTTGTCGTCCCGAACCTCCTCGAAGTCGGCATCGACGACGTTCTCGTCACCCTTGCCGCGCGCTCCCTGGCCGCCCGCCGATGCGCCGCCGCTGGGGCCGGCGCCTGTGCCATCCTCGTCGCCAGCGCCCTTGCCGGCACCATAGATGGCCTCGCCGAGCTTCATGGTGGCCTGCATCAGCGTGTTGCTCGCGGTCTTGATGGCCTCGGCGTCGTCGCCGGCGCTCGCCTCCTTGAGCTTGGCCAGCGCACCCTCGATCGCCGTCTTGTCGGCCGGCCCGACCTTGTCGCCGTGCTCCTTCAGGTCCTTCTCCACCTGCCCGATGAAGTGGTCGGCGTGGTTGCGGGCCTCGACGAGCTCGCGCTGCTTCTTGTCGTCCTCCTTGTGCGCCTCGGCCTCCTCGGTCATGCGCTTGATGTCGGCGTCCGACAGGCCACCCGAGGCCTGGATGCGGATGGACTGCTCCTTGTTCGTCTTCTTGTCCTTGGCCGAGACATGCACGATGCCGTTGGCGTCGATGTCGAACGTCACCTCGATCTGCGGCACGCCACGCGGAGCGGGCGGAATGCCGTCGAGGTCGAAGCGGCCGAGGTGCTTGTTGTCGGCCGCCATCTCGCGCTCGCCCTGGTAGACGTTGATCGTCACCGCGCGCTGACCGTCCTCGGCCGTCGAGAAGGTCTGGCTCTTCTTGGTCGGGATGGTGGTGTTGCGGTCGATCAGGCGCGTGAACACGCCACCCAGCGTCTCGATGCCGAGCGACAGCGGCGTCACGTCGAGCAGCAGCACGTCCTTGACGTCGCCCTTGAGCACGCCGCCCTGGATCGCCGCTCCGATCGCCACCACCTCGTCAGGATTGACGCCCTTGTGCGGCTCCTTGCCGAACAGCTTCTTCACCTCGGCCTGCACGCGCGGCATGCGCGTCATGCCGCCGACCAGCACCACCTCGTCGATCTCGGCCGCCTTCAGGCCGGCGTCCTTCAACGCCTGCTCGCAGGGCGAGATGGTCTTCAGGATGAGGTCCTCGACAAGGCTCTCGAGCTTGGCGCGCGTCAGCTTCATCGTGAGATGCAGCGGCGACTGCGTCTGCGGGCTCATCGAGATGAACGGCAGGTTGATCTCGGTCTGCTGGGCGCTCGACAGCTCGATCTTGGCCTTCTCGCCGGCCTCCTTGAGCCGCTGCAGGGCCAGCCGGTCGTTCCGGAGATCAATCTGGTTCTCCTTCTTGAACTCGGCCGCGAGATACTCGACGAGGCGCATGTCGAAGTCCTCGCCGCCGAGGAAGGTGTCGCCGTTCGTCGACTTCACCTCGAACACGCCGTCACCGATCTCGAGCACCGAGATGTCGAACGTGCCGCCGCCGAGGTCGTAGACGGCGATCGTCTTCGATGCCTGCTTCTTGTCGAGGCCGTACGCGAGCGCAGCCGCCGTCGGCTCGTTGATGATGCGCAGCACCTCGAGTCCGGCGATCTTGCCGGCGTCCTTCGTGGCTTGGCGCTGGGCGTCGTTGAAGTAGGCGGGCACCGTGATGACGGCTTGCGTCACCGGCTGGCCGAGATAGGCCTCGGCCGTCTCCTTCATCTTGGCCAGGATGTCGGCCGAGACCTGCTGCGGCGAGTACTGCTTGCCGCGCGCCTCAACCCATGCGTCGCCGTTCTTGCCCTCGACGATGCGGTACGGGACGAGCTTCTTGTCCTTCTCGACCACCGGATCGCTGGCGCGCCGCCCGATCAGGCGCTTGATGGCGAACAGGGTATTCGTCGGGTTGGTCACCGCCTGGCGTTTGGCCGGCAGGCCGACCAGGCGCTCCCCGTCCTCGGTGAATGCGACGATGGAAGGCGTCGTGTTGGCGCCCTCCGCGTTGGGAATGACCTTAGGCTGACCGCCTTCCATGATGGCGACGCAGGAGTTGGTCGTTCCGAGATCAATCCCGATGACTTTAGACATGTCGTGGCTGTCCTTCTCGTTGCGGCGAACCGACCGGACCCATTCGCGGGTTTCACACGTTCGACGTGCAAGGCCAGCCTTGGCATCCGATGCTCAGGTCGCTCCGGCACGGAGCCCTGGATAGCGGTCCCCTGGAGCTGTCTTCGACGACAAACCGCTATATAGGTGTGGCCGAATGGCCCGGCAACGGCCGGCTAGTGCTCGTCTACGTAAATTCACCGGTTGCCGCATCACAGGCACGGCTTCCCGTGAGGTGAGGGCAATATCGTGACGTTGCAAGGCTTTGTCCATCACTCGCAATACCTCGATCGGGCCGCCCAGGAGGCGCTTCTGGCGGCCGTGCGGCCGATTGTTGCGCGCGCGCCATTCCATGTCCCGGCCATGCCGCGGTCGGGCAAGCCCCTCAGCGTCCGGATGACCAACTGCGGCAGCCTCGGCTGGATCACCGACAAGGAAGGTGGCTACCGCTACGAGCCGCGCCACCCGGCGACGGGGGAGCCGTGGCCGCCGTTGCCCAAGGTCTTGCTCGACCTCTGGGCGAAGCTCGGCGGCTATCCCGCGCCGCCGGAGGCATGCCTCGTCAACTATTACGGCGACGATGCGCGCCTCGGCAGCCATGTGGACCAGGACGAGGCCGACGGCGCGGCCCCGGTGCTTTCGGTCTCCCTCGGCGACGATTGCATTTTCCACATCGGCGGGCGGAGGCGAGGCGATCCCAGGACGCGCATCACCCTGCGCTCGGGCGACGTGGTCATCCTGGCAGGCGAGGCGCGGCGCGCCTACCACGGCGTCGACCGCATCCTCCCGGGCACGTCCGACCTCCTGACCGAAGGTGGTCGCATCAACCTGACGCTGCGCCGGGTGACGGTGCCGGCCGCCGCGCCATGACGCCAGCCCGCATCGCCCGGTGACGGGCCGCGGCCCGGTCAGTCTTTCTCTCTGAAAGTAGTGCTTGCGCTCGGAGCCGTCGTAGCGGCCGCTGCGCAGGCAACAGCGCTTGAAACCTCGCTCCCGAGCCGCACGGACACAGGTCGTTGCGACCGAGCTTCTCCACGAGCTCGACGTCGCCGTGCACGATCTGCCGGCCACGCTTCACGCGAGTTTCTGACGGGAAAGACTTGCGACGCTTGCTCGAGACCTCAAAAGCCGGGCATTTCGTCGGGATCGCGGCGCTCGATAGCCATGGCACACCTCCATCTTTTGTGATGACAGACCATACTCGTGGCGGCGCCGGCCCGCGAGGCCCTGAACGAGCGCATGGCAAATGCGACCGCGTCGCAAGAGCCTCGCGCTCGCTCATGAGCGAGCCGTCTGCATCTCGCTACGGCTCCGCAGGTCGAGGTCTCCGCCTGTCGGCGGCGTGAGGTGCTCCTCCACGAGCGCGGCCGGAACGTCCTCGACGCACCCGTGCTGCCAGCGCGGCTTCCTTCCCCGCTCGATCACAGCGGATGTCACGCCCTCGCGGAAGTCGTCGGAGCCGAGCAGGCGTGCGGCAATACGGTAGTCCTGGATCAGCGTCTCGCGGATGTCGAGGCGAGCGGCCTCCTGGATGGCACGGAAGGTCAGGCAGAGCGCAAGAGGGGAGCGGGCTCGGAGGCGCTGGGCGACATCGCGTGCCCAGGGCTGGTCGGCGTCGGACGCTCCCTCCAGCCGGGCGAGGATGTCGGCCACGTCGGGCGCGTCGAAATAGCGCTGGATGCGCGTCAGCGAGCCCATGACGGGCCCCTGCTCGAGCGGCTGCCGATGGCGGTTGTCGAGCACCGGATCGACCGGGTCGGCATCGGCGAGGTGTGCCACGATCGCCTCATGCTCTGCCCGCGGGATGATATGCGTGGCGAGGCCAAGCGCCAGCGCGTCGCTCGGCCCGAGCTCGGCACCCGTCAGCCCGAGGTATGATCCGACCCCGGGCGCCATCCGCGCGAACGCATGCGCCAGGCCGCAGTCGGGGAAAAATCCGATCGCCGTCTCGGGCATGGAGAACAGGTAGCTCTCGCCCGCCACGCGATGGGTGCCGTAGAGGCTCAGTCCCGCCCCGGTGCCCATGACGCGACCATCGATCAGCGATACGGTCGGCTTGGAGAAGCACTCCGCCAGCCAGCACAGGCGACATTCGGCGCCGACGGCGGCGCGCGCGGCTGCGGCATCGCTCGCGACCAGCGCCAGCAGCTCCCGGATATCTCCTCCGACGGAGAATATATGCGAGACCGACGATCTCAGAACGGCGGCATAGATGTTGGCATCGCGGGCGATCTGTGGATACCAGTCGGCGAGGGCGTCCCGCATGGAGCCTGAGATGGCGTTCCGGCGTTCTGGCCTCTGGAGCACGGCGATGGCCGCTGCTCCCCGCCGGGAAAGGTGGACCGGCGGCGCTGCGTCGCCTTGCTGGCTCGTCATGATCGGCTCGCGCTCCGACTGTGATACGGCATTGCAACACCTGTTATCCGAAGCCGCAGTGTACGATCCAGGGTGTTGGCGTCTGCACGTGCAGCCGCAGGCTCGCCACATTCGGGTCGGTATTTCGCCCCTATGAAAAATCGGACGAATCCCGCATTATGCGGATGATTCGTCGAGAACGTGTCGCGTGCCGCTGCGGACAACCGCAGTGAGCCGCACCGACGACGAAAGCCAGGAGTTTCGATGGTGCAGCTGCCGTCCCGAAAACTCGCCGCGATCGCCGCTTTTGCGATGGCGTCGCCGATGGCTGCGGCCCAGGGCCAGTCACAGTCCCGCTCACCTCAGTGGCCGGTGATGGTCCAGGATGTGCGCGACGCGAAAGCGGCCGAGGCGCAGGGCGCGGCGGGTGCTCAGCCGCAGCAGCCCGCGACTGCCGGCTCGCCGGCCTCGCCTCCGGCGGCCTCCGGTTGGAGCGAGATCGAGATCGCGACGGCCCGCGCACGGTGCAATGCCATTCTGGCTCGCTACGACGCAGTGGCCACGCCGATGGAGCCCATCCGCGAGGGCGAGTGCGGCTCGCCCTATCCGGTCCAGCTCACGAGCGTCGCCAAGGTGACCCTCTCGCAGCCGGCCGTCGTCAATTGCGACGTCATCGCCACAATGCACGACTGGCTCACGGCCGACGTGCAGCCAGCCGCGCGGCGCGTTCTCGGCGGCCGCATCGCCCGCATCGACGTGCTCAGCTCCTACTCGTGCCGCAATGCCTACGGCCGCAAGAAGAGCCGCCTCTCCGAGCACGGACGGGCCAACGCGATCGACATCAAGGCATTCCACACCGACACGCAGGCCGTCGATCTTGCGGCCGACTGGGGCATGACCGAGCGCGACGTCAAGGCGCGCATCGCCGCCGCCGAGAAGGCGGCCCGCGAGCACGCTGCCAACAAGGCGCGTGAGGAGGCCGAGGCGCTGGCACGGGCCCGGCGGCATCCGAGCGAGCCACCAGCGGCCGTTGCCGGGAACAGCCGCCCCCAGGCGACCGATCGACCGGGGTTGTCGCATGCCGCCGAAGGTTTCTCGGCGCTGAGGGGCATCGTTCGCGACGGCGTGGCAGGGTCGGACGACGACAAGGGCGGCAACGCCTTCTCGTATGGCCAGCCCTCGCGTTTGGGCGGACCGAAGGCGAAGCGCGAGGCGTCGCCAGCAGCACAGGCGGGGGCGCTCCCGCAAGCCCCGGTCGCCGGATCGGTCGAGGCCGGTGGCCCTGACGCCCGCCAGCTCTTCTTGCGCACGCTGCACAGCTCGGCCTGTCGCCGCTTCGGCACGGTGCTCGGCCCCGAGGCGAACGAGGCGCATCGCAATCATTTCCACCTCGACGTCGCCGACCGTGGCGGCCGTGGAAGCTTCTGCGAGTAGCCTCCGGCTCAGGCGAAGCGACCGGAGCGCGCTACGACAGCTCGCGCCGTACGATCGCTGCGCCTTGGACGAGGGCTTGCAGCTTTCGGAAAGCCAGCTCGCGCGGCATGTATTTCATGCCGCAGTCGGGCGCTGCCACCAGACGCTCCACGGGTACGTAGGCGAGCGCGGCGCGCAGTCGCGCGGCCACGACCTCCGGCGTCTCGGCGACCGGATCGGAGAGATCGAGGACGCCGAGCACAACCGTCTTCTCGCCCATGTCCGCCAGCACGCCGAGATCGAGGCGCGGCTGTGCCGCCTCGATCGAGATCTGGCTGGCCGTCGAGCCGGCGAGCTCCGGCAGGAAGGCGTAGCCGGTCGGTTTGCGCTCGCCGGGCACGACCGCCGCATAGCCGAAGCACAGATGCACGACCGTCGGCACTTTTAATCCCGCCAGGGCCCGGTCGATGGCCTTGACGGCGATGCGCCGCGCGGCGACGGGATCGTTCCGTAGCCACGGCTCGTCGAGCTGGATCACATCGGCACCGGCCCTCTCGAGGTCGAGCACCTCCGCGTTCACGGCTGCCGCGTAGTCCATCACCATCTCGTCCGGATCGCGGTAGTAGGCGTTCACGGCCTGCTGGCTCATCGTGAACGGACCCGGCAGCGTGATCTTCGCCATGCGATCCGTGCTTCGCCTCAGAAACTCCATGTCGCGCCGCTCGACGGGCTGCGTCCGCCGGATGCGCCCGACGACGCGCGGCACGGCCGTCGAGCGTCCGCCGCGCCCGACCGCCACCTCGCCCGGCGCCGACGTGTCGATTCCTTCGAGCGCCGTTGCGAAGCGGTTGGAGTAGCTCTCGCGCCGCATCTCGCCGTCGGTGAGGATATCGATCCCGGCCCGCTCCATGTCGCGAATGGCGAGCAGCGTGGCGTCGTCCTGGGCCTGCTCCAGCCAGGGCTCGGCGACACGCCAGATGTCCATGCGCACGCGCGGCACGCCCTTCGCGAGCATCGCGCGGTCGACCAGCCAGTCGGGTTGCGGATAGCTGCCGACGACCGTCGTCGGTAAGAGCGGCAACGGCATGCGAGTGCTCCTCGGTCGCTTGGCGAGGTGCGGGCGGAGCGCGGCATCCGTCCGCACCTCGAGGCTTCAGTCCGCTGCCACGGCGAGGCCGGCAGGGCCTCCCTTGACCTTGATCGACCCCGTGCGCTTCAGGGTGCGCCCGTTGAAGGAGAGCAGCATCAGCTCCTGCTCGACGATGCATTGCACGGCGATCAGCTTGCTGTCCTTGCGCCAG
>JBFWQN010000086.1:0-13775 GCA_050249405.1 Hyphomicrobiaceae bacterium
GATCAGGATCTTCTTGAACATGCGCGTCCTCGGGCCCCTCGTCGTGTGCGCGGCTGTCATAGGCACGCCCGGGTGCGAGCGCAACCTTCTGCCGGAAGGCGTGATGCGACATTTCTCGGCTTCGCCGCGCCTCGCCAGCCTCAGGTCAGATTGGGGTGAACACGCGCCGCATGCGACAGCAGCCGCTGGCGCACGAGGTCGATGGCGCTACGCAGGTTGTAGTATTCCTCCGAGAAGCCGAGTGGCACGGGGATGGTGCTCACGGCATGGTCGATGCGCTCGATCTCACGCCGCTGGTTGTCGATATCGCTGCCGCCTGGATCGGCCGAGACCTTCGCCTCGAGCACCTTGAGGCGGGCATACCAGTGCAGCAGCCGACGCTTGATGCGCCACTTGTAGAGCCAAGGCACCCCTTTCGCGACCGGGATCATCAGCCCCGCCAGCGGCACCGCGAGCACGATCATGCGCTCGATGAACGTAGCCACCCAGAACGGCAGCCATCGCTTGAGAAGGGATGCTCCCGACTTGTAGTACCGCTCGACGTCCTCGGCGAGCTCGAGCTCGGGATCGACCGGCTGCGGAAACTCGCCGAACCGGTGGAACAGGCCGCCCTTGCCGTGCACCTCGCGCATGGCGTCGATCATCAGCCCGGCGAGCGCCGGATGCAGGCCCTCGCGCGCCACCACCGCGGCGACGGGCGCCAACAGAATGACGTCGCGATCCGGCACGTTACGCACCAGATCGAAGGCGCCGCGCGGCAGCACGATCCGCTGCAGGTAGGGAAGCCGCCGTGCATAGGCGTCGGCCTGCGCGAAGCTCATCAGGCGCACGCCGTCGGTGCGCATGAGGCTCTGCACCAGGGCCGATTCCGGAGCCATCGCCAGTAGCACCGCATCGACCTCGCCCGCGACCAGCGCGGCGGCGGCGGCCTGGCCCGTGACTGGCAGGAGCGTCGCCGTGCCGGCGTCGAGCTCGTTGGCCGCCAGCAGCGCCATGGCGAGATGCCGTGTGCCGCTGCCCTCGGGCCCGACTGCGATGCGCCGCCCGCGGAGCTGGTGCAGCATGTCGATCGGGGCATCGCCGCGATAGAACACCCAGAGGGGCTCGAGGAAAGCACGGCCGAGCGAGACGATCGCCGGCGAGTCGCCCTGGCCGGCGATGCCGCCCTGCAGCAAGGCGAGATCGATACTGGCCGTGCGATCCTTCAGGATGCGCAGGTTCTCGAGCGAGCCGGCGGTGCTGCGCACCTCGAGCTGCACGCCGGAGCGCGCGAGCACCTCGGCGTAGCGCTTGCCGAAGCCGTAGTAGGCGCCAGACGTCCCGCCGGTCGCGATCACGAGCCTGGACGGAGGCTCGGGCTGCACGAAGCGCATGAGCAGCCAGATGGCGCCGAGCAGCACACAGGCCGCCATCACCAGCAGCGGCCATATCTCGGTCATCTCCGAGCCGGGATCCGACCGGAGCGGCGGCTGTCGTGATCGATCCGGCCTGCCCTCGTCGCCACTCGCCATGCGCCGCCTCGCACCCTCCCGCTGGCCTTGCTCGAGGGAGCACATACCGTCCGGACAGAGACGACGGCAATCGAGCTTCATCCGCCGTCAACATCATTCGCATCGGGCACGTGGCCGTGGCGCCACCGCCGGCCATCATGGGAGCCGGCGGAGCGCGCAACCCTGGTCCCGCCGTGACGAGCCAGCACCCCAAAGCGTGTCGTCACTGCCACAACCGATCGTGCAAGCTGAGGTAAACGGCGTTCGCTGCTTGCTCGACGAAGGATTAACAGTCTAGCTGTTTCGCAGAAGTCCTACGTTGTAGATCAATGCGTGGCTCGGGGGACGAGTATGCGTGAGATGCGTAATGGTGGGGAGGCGCTTGCGGGCGTCGTTTCCGGACGAATGTCCGCGCTGAGGCGCGTCGCGAGCTACACCGCCATGGCTGCAGTCGCGAGTGCGATGGGAGCCGGCGGGGCCTGGGCGCAGTGTACCAACAACGGATTTGCGAATACGTTCATTCCCTTCGCTCAGGGAACGGCCGTCAGCTCGATCATCACGACGCTGGGGGCCGTCAACACCGCGTCGCTGGCTCAGAGCACGGCCTTCGTCGGGGTGCCGAGCAACGCCGCGCCCGATCAGATGGGTGGCGGGCACTGGTCTCGGGTCATCGCCGGCTCGGTGGAGACCAACAGCAACACGGTGACATCCGGCTCGGCTCCGGGCTTCGGCATCGGCTCCGGCACGGACAGCTGCCACACCACCACGAAGCAGGACTTCGTCGGCACGCAGGCCGGCATGGATATCTCGCGCTTGAACTTCGCGGGCGGCGGCAGCGTTCACTTCGGCGCGACGGCCGGCTACTTCGACGTGAAGTCGAAGGATCGGACGCCGGGAGAAGGAAATTTCTCGTCCGAGAGTCAGGTTCCTTTCGCCGGTCTCTACATGATGGTCAACTCGGGCGGCTTCTCGTTCGATGCCCAGGTGCGCGGCGACTACTACCACACCGAGATGACCGACGTGACGCAGGGACTGTTCTCGCAGTCTCTGGACGCTAAGGGGGCGGCGTTCCTCTGGAACGCGAGCTACAATTTCAACCTCGGCAACAACTGGTTCGTGCGCCCCTCGGTCGGCGGCGTCTGGTCACGGACCGAGATCGACAAGATCAACGTCGGCGGCGGCTTCCTTGTGGATGCCAATGTCACCAACAGTCTCACATTGCCGGGTGTCGTCGAGATTGCGCCCATCGATACGCTTCTCGGTCGCGCCAGCCTGACAGCCGGCGGCACGATCGTCTCCGGCAACCTGGCTTGGCAACCTTTCGCGACCGCCAGCGTTTTCCACGAGTTCGCAGGCTCCGTGCGCACGCGCATGAGCGGTGACCTGTCCGCGGCGACTGGGCTCGCCGGTTTCCCGACACTGGATGCAACCTCGTCGACGAGTCGCGTCGGCACCTACGCTCATGTCGGCGTGGGGCTCGCCGGAACGATCGTCAACACGGGTTGGCTCGGCTACGTGAAGGCGGACTACCTGACGGGAGACAACATCGAGGCGTGGAGCGTCAATGCCGGGCTGCGCTACCAGTTCCAGCCGGCTGCCGCAGTGGGGATGAAGGACGATGGCCCTGTAGCCCGTCGCGGCATCTACGATTGGTCGGGGCTCTACGCGGGCACGCTCACCGGCGGACTAATCGGACGGGGCGACTGGACGGATGCGCAAGGACCCACAGAGCCCAAGTTCTCCGGCTACTCGGCCGGCGGCACGCTCGGTTACAACATCCAGCACGGCAGCCTCGTGCTCGGCATCGAGGGCGATTCGAGCTTTACGAATGCCAAGGGCGGGCGCGATTGCCCGGGCGCCGGGTTCGATGCGTTCTTCTTCGCCTGCGAGGTGGATATGACCTCGCTCTCGACGGTGACCGGACGCATTGGCTATGCGCGCGAGCGGGCGCTGTTCTTCCTG
Organism: Hyphomicrobiaceae bacterium; assembly: GCA_050249405.1. Classification (GTDB taxonomy): domain Bacteria; phylum Pseudomonadota; class Alphaproteobacteria; order Rhizobiales; family Hyphomicrobiaceae. The sequence goes on from JBFWQN010000086.1 coordinate 3,453, forward strand.
AAGGGTGGACTTGCGATCGGTCAGGTCGAAGCTCGGACCCAGGCGAACATCGCGAGCCCTGGCTTCGATCTGCTCGGCAATGCGCTCGCATTCCCCGGAACGCGCGAAGATTCGAAAACACTCACCGGCTGGGCGCTCGGCGGCGGCGTGGAGTTCGCGATCACCGAGAGCTGGTCGGCGAAGGCCGAGTACCTGCACTTCGATCTGGGCAAGTCCACGTTCCAAACCTTCGACAACGGCCCGGGCCGCGTGTTCCCGGCCGACATCGTGACGAAGGGCGATACGGTGCGCATCGGCGTCAACTATCACTTCGGCCATCGCGGCGAGCAGTACGAGACGCTGAAGTAGCGGGCTCGCACGTTTCCCACCTGCGGCAACGACCGAAACGCCCGCCAGAGTGCGGGCGTTTCAGCGTGGGCAGGGCCGACCCTGCCATCATTCGAGCCCGAGCGAGCGGCCCGACCGCCTCATGCCCCGCCGCTGCCGCCCCGGTCGGCCAGCAGCCTGCGCGCCGCCTCCGCAGGGTCGAGCCTGCCTGCGAGCACGCCATCCGCCAGCTCATCCGTGGAAGCCGTGCCCTCCCGCACTCTTCTCGCGATGATCTCGGCCGCGGCGCGTGCGATGAGATAGCGGGCACGCCGCCGCCGGCGGCTGACGAGGCCCTCGGCCTGCCGTGCCGCCCCACGCTCGGCCACGAGCCGCCACAGCCCGGCCACGCCCAGCCCCGTCGCGGCCGACGTCTTCACGACCGGCACCTCCGGGCGCTCCCCGGGCCTCCCCGCCCTCAACGAAAGGGCCGCCTCCAGGTCCGCCACCGTCCGGTCCGCACCCTCCCGGTCCGCCTTGTTGACGACAAGCACGTCGGCGATCTCGATGAGGCCCGCCTTCATCGCCTGGATGCCGTCGCCGAGGCCGGGGGCCGAGACCACCATGACGACATCGGCGATCTCGGCCACGTCGATCTCGTTCTGCCCCGTACCGACGGTCTCGATCAGGATCAGGCCGAAGCCTGCCGCATCGAGAGCATCGATCATGCGAACGGCAGCCGGTGTCAGACCGCCGAGGGCGCCGCGAGAGCCGAGAGACCGCACCATGACCCCGTCATCGGTGCTGGCGGTCACCATCCGTATGCGATCGCCCAGAATTGCGCCGCCCGAAACGGGCGACGACGGATCGACGGCGAGCACGGCAACGCGACGCCCGGACGAGCGGGCCTCCACGATCAAGGCATTTGCTAGCGTCGACTTGCCCGCGCCGGGCGGCCCCGTGAGTCCCGCCACCAGTGCGTTCCCCAAATGGGGTAGCAGTGACGCCAGCAGCTCGCCAGCGTCCGAGCCCCCTTGCTCGAGCCGCGTCAAGGCCTCGGCCACGGCGCGGCGCTCACCTGCGACCAGCCTCGCCGCCAACACGGGCGCACTTTCCGTTCTCGTGCTCATGGCGGCTGAATAAGCCGCCGTCCCCGATCCGGGCAATCAGGAACATCGATATCTGCCCTCCATACCGTAGCGGGTCGAGGACGTGCGCACGGCAAGGCCGATGCGATCCAGCCCACGGCATCGGCTCCAGCCGATCGCAGAGATCGCCCTCGCTGCCGCGGCTCGGCCTTGGCGCACTAATTTTTTCCGCCCCCGACGGCAGCAATGCCATGAGCGAGACGAGCTGGGCCGATCCTCGCCGCAGCTGCCCCATCGTCCGGAGCGACGGGGAGCAGCTCAGTACCAGAGCCCAAGCGTGCGATAGCGCGGGCTCATGCTGGCCGGACCCAACCCGACGAGGGTGAAGAGCGGCTCGTCCGGAAATGCCAGGGGCTGCGACCGATGTGGCCGGCGCTCCAGCTCGGCGAGGCGGGCAATCCGATCCGCCGTTTCGGGATGCGAGCGGAGCAGGGACGGGTAGGGAACGCGCCGCCCCGGCACCGGCAGCATGAGATCCTCCCAGAAGCGGCCCTGGTAGCGCTCGAGCGCGCCCAGCGCGGCGGCGAGGCCGGCGGGATCTCCCGTAAGCCCCGCAGCCTCGATGTCGGCGTCGTACTCCCGCGTCCGCGACAGCCCCATCTGCAGCAGGCTCGCCAGCATGGGTGCGAGATAAAGCCCGACGATGCCCAGCCACGGAAACGGCTCGAGCCCCAGCATCAGGGCCGGCACGTTCAGCACCGCGAGCAGCAGCCCCAGATAGGCCAGGAGCTGCGTGAAGCGCGTGAGCGCATCCGCCATGGCCATGACGCGCAGATCGTTGTTGCGGATGTGGCTCATCTCGTGAGCGATCACCCCAGCGACTTGGCGCAGATCGAGGCGCCGTAGCAGCCCCTCCGTGATTCCGATCGCCGCATTCGAAGGCGTGCCCGCTGCAAAGGCATTGAGCGTGAGCGACGGTATGACGAAAAGACGGGGGTGGCGACCAAGCTCGGCCCGCTCTGCAAGCACCTCCACGATCCGATGCAGCTGGGCTCCATGCCGTGCGTCGACCTGGACGCCATTGTAGAGCCGCATGACGGCATCCGGCGGCACGCGCGGCCCGATCAAGGCCAGGGCCGCGACGAGGAGGCCGGCGCCGACTGCGCCCGGCCACGACCAGATCAATGCCGCCGACAGCATTGCGACGAGGCTGATGGTCGCGACCAGTGCCACGGATTGCTGAAAGTTGCGCCGGCGGTGCTCGGCCAGCCGCCCCGCGTCGAGAAACGGGCTCATGGGCACTCCTCGATCGCTGCCGCATGCGCCATCTCGGCCGAGCGATCCAGTAGATATATGGGAAGGCCGGTGGCGGCGGAACAGCGGGCGAGCGGGCGCCATGAGCAGACACTGTCGGCTGCCGGGGACGGGCCCCTGCAGTGGCGCCCGCCGCACGCGATACGGGCGTGGCAGGCTCCGTGGCGATCCGCCGGCACCCACTTCAGCCAAAGGGTGGCTTCGGTCGCTCGTCTCGTGGAAAAGGATGCGCTCGCAGCGCTGGCCGCTGCCTATCAAAGTTGCTACGCTCTCAGCTCTCGCATGAGGTTGGGCATGGGTGTGCCGACGGTCTGGCTCGAGGACGCAAACGGGCGGCGCTGGCCGATGGCCGCGACGTGCTCGCTCGGCCGGTCCTCCAGCAACGATGTCGTCATCGACGACGGCAAGGTTTCGCGGCGTCACGCGCTGGTGCACAAGCAGGACGACGCAGAGTATTGGGTGATCGACCTCGGCAGCGGCAACGGCACCTACCTGAACGGGCGGCGCGTGACACAACCGACCCGTCTCGCCAACGGCGACGTGCTGCTGCTTGGCGAGCACGCGCTCTCGTTTCATCACATCGCAGGCCGCGCCGTCACCGAGGCTCCGAGCGGTCTCTCCGCACAGACGATCATCAGCGTCAAGAATGTCGATTGCTGGTTGCTGGTTGCGGATATCAAGGCTTCGACCGCCCTGGCCGCGCGCCTGCCGGCAACCGAGATGGCGATGCTGGTCGGTCGCTGGATGGGCGCTTGCAAGGAGATCGTCGACAGCCACGGCGGGATCATCAACAAGTTCCTCGGTGACGGTTTCTTCGCGTTCTGGGTCGGACCGACCACCGAGACATCGAGCGTGGTCACCGCCTTGCGCCAACTGCGCCAGCTGCAGTCCGACCAGAGCGGGCCTCACTTCCGCATCGCCATTCACCACGGCATGGTCGCCTTCGGTGGTGGCGGCTCCCTCGGCGAGGACAGCCTCTCCGGCGTCGATGTGGTCGTGGCCTTTCGCATGGAAAAAATCGCCAAGGATCTGGGGGCCGACCTGATGGCGAGCGAGGAGGTGCACAACCGTTTGCAGGGAGTGATGCCGATGCGCGACCTGGGCGTGCACCCTGTTCCTGGCCTCGCCCGCGTCACACGGCGGTTCTTCGCCATCGGTTGATCTCGGGGCCGCTGTCGGGAGGCGAGGACGACCGTTCACAGCATGTGCGTACACGAGAGCTCCTCAATGGAAATCTCGCGAGCGCGGCATGATGCGCTCGTTGCGAGGATGTCGCCGGGCATGCCCGCTCCCGCGGCTCACGAGCGATGAGCGCGCCGACCCGGGCTCGGGCCTGAGCACCTCGTCGGCGTTCGCAATCGGGACGGGCATCGGCTCCTCCGCATCCTCCATCAGGGTCGCGAGCAGGTCGCTGCGATCCTCGATCGCCGCCGAGACGACATGGATGATCTCCTCGTGCCGCTGGATGCGGCCGCGGATCAACATGAGCCGGGCGGACATGATCTCGCGGCGATAGCGCTCGAGCGTCTTGGGCCACACCACGACGTTGGCGATCCCAGTCTCGTCCTCGATGGTCATAAAGACGACGCCCTTGGCCGAGCCTGGCCGCTGCCGCACCAGAACCACGCCCGCCACGGCGACTCGCGCCCCGTCGCGAAGCGCCCGCAGGTCGGAGCAGGCGAGCACCCGCCGGGAGGCGAGGCCCTGCCTGAGCAATGCCATGGGATGTGCCTTCAGCGAGAGCCTGAGCGTCTGATAGTCGGAAACGACGTGCTCGGAGAGCGGCATCGACGGCAGGCTCACCGGCTGCTCCATCCCCATTTCGCGGGCCTCGCTCCAGGCGAACAGAGGCAATGGCTGTGCGTTGACGAGCCCCTTCACGACCCACAGCGCCTCCCGCCGGTCGTGCCCGAGCGAGCCCATGGTGTCGGCGGCCGCGAGCCGCTCGAGGGTGGCGAGGCGAACGCCGGAGCGCCGCCACAGGTCGTGCACGTCGGCGAAGCTCCGGGTCTCAGGATCACGGCGTCGTTGTGAGCGGTCACAGCCGCGGGCGTCGCCGGAAAGGACACCCTCCCGAACCCGCCCCGCTTCTCCCGAGCTCTGCCTCCCCGAGCGCGCCGCGACAATGCGCCGGACCTGCTCCTCGGCGAGACCGTCGACCTGCCTGAGTCCGAGCCTTACAGCCGGCCGCCCGTCGGATCCGCCCGCCTGGCCCGACTCGAGCGTGGTATCCCAGTCCGACAGCCCGACATCCACTGGCCTCGCCTCGACGCCGTGCTCGATGGCATCACGTACGATCTGGGCCGGGGCATAGAACCCCATCGGTTGCGAGTTCAGCAGCGCCGCGCAGAAAGCCGCCGGATGATGGCGCTTCAGCCACGACGAGACGTAGACCAGATGCGCGAAGCTCGCAGCATGGCTCTCGGGAAAGCCGTACTCCCCGAAACCTTTGATCTGATTGAAGCAACGCTCGGCGAAAGAACGTTCGTAGCCGCGCGTGACCATGGCCTCGACCATCTTCTCCTCAAGCTGGCCGATCGTGCCTCGGCGACGAAAAGTGGCCATGGCCTTCCTCAACTCGTTCACCTCGGAGTCCTTGAAGCGGGCAGCCGTCATGGCGATGCGCATCGCCTGCTCCTGGAAGAGTGGCACACCTAGCGTTTTGCCGAGAATTCGGTGCAGCTCATCCGGCACACCATGCTCCGGCGACGGCGAGGGATATCTGGCGACCTCGGCGCCGGAGCGTCGGCGCAGGTAGGGAAGCACCAAGTCGCCCAGGATTGGCCCAGGTCAGACGAACGCCACCTCGAACACCAGATACTAGAAGCAACGAGGCCTCAAGCGCGGAAGCATGTTCAACAGCGCCCGGCTCTCGACTAGGAACACGCCGAGCGAATCAGCCTTGCACAGCATGTCGTAGACGGCTGGATCCTCCCGCGGCACCGTAGCGAGGGTGAGGTGGCGGCCCTCGTGCTCCGCGACGAGATCAAAGGCCTTGCGGATGCAGGTGAGCATGCCGAGCGCGAGCACATCCACCTTGAGGAGGCCAAGTGCGGAAAGATCGTCCTTGTCCCACTCCACGAACGTGCGGTCGGCCATCGCCGCATTACCGACCGGCACCACCTCGATCAGGGCGCCACGCGTGAGAACGAAGCCGCCCACGTGCTGGGACAGGTGCCGGGGAAAGCCTGTCAGCTCGTCCGCAAGCTCGATCGCGCGGGCAAGCAGCGGGTCCGACGGATCGAGACCGGCCATGCGCACGTGCTCCTCCGGAAGCACACCGCCCGACCGCGTGCCCCAGACCATGCCGGCGAGCGCCGAAACGGTGTCCTCGGCGAGCCCCAGGGCCTTGCCCACCTCGCGCACGGCGGAGCGTGCCCGGTAGGAGATCACAGTGGCTGCGAGGCCGGCTCGATCGCGGCCGTAGCGGCCGTAGATGTACTGGATCACCTCCTCGCGCCGCTCGTGCTCGAAGTCGACGTCGATGTCCGGCGGCTCCTTGCGCTCGGGGCTGACGAAGCGCTCGAACAAGAGGTCGATCTCGGCCGGGTTGACCGACGTGATGCCGAGTGCATAGCAGACCACCGAGTTCGCCGCCGAGCCGCGGCCCTGACAGAGGATGCCGCGCGAGCGGGCAAAGGCGACGATGTCGTGAACTGTGAGGAAGTAAGGTGCGTAGCCGAGCGTGGCGATCAGCTCGAGCTCACGCTCGAGCAGGTCCGCGACCTTCTCGGGTACGCCCTGGGGATAGCGGTGGCGCGCCCCTTCCCGGGCGAGCGCGGCGAGGTGGGCATCAGGCGTCGAGCCTGGCGGGACGGGCTCGTCCGGGTATTCGTAGGTGAGCTCGTCCAGAGAGAAGCGGCAGGCCTCGACCACCTCCAGCGTTCGGGCGACAGCCGCCTCGTAGCCCGCGAAAAGACGCACGATCACGTGAGGTGGCTTCAGGTGACGCTCGGCATTGCGGGTGAGCCGCAATCCCGCGGCAGAGACCGTCGTATGGTGACGGATGGCCGAGAGCACATCCTGCAGCGGACGGCGATGAGAGGCGTGGTAGAGCACGTCGCCGCAGGCGACGAGGGGGACACCGGCGCGGTCGGCCAGGATCTGGAGCGCGGCCAGGCGGGAGCGGTCATCGCCACGGTAGGTGTGAGAGGCAGCGACGTAGAGTTGCGCAGCGGGGATAAGGCTGGCTGCGAGACGGCGGAGGCAATCCTCGAGGCTGCTGCGGGGCCGCTGGTCCGAGCGTAGACTGCCCCCCGTGCCATGGGAGCAAGACACTGCCGAAACCTCGCCTCGTGTCACCGGGTGCCCACCGGCCGCCCCTCGCGCTGCAAGCCGAGGCTCCTCGCACTGGCCTCCCGGCGCTTTCGCGGGGGCCGGCCTTCGCGCGTGGCGCAGCCACGAGCCCTCCGCGCCTGCGATAGAGACGACATCCCCACGCGACACCTCCCGCCAGTCCCAGTCCTCGGGCGGCAGCACGATCAGCACCTGCCCTTGCGCGTGGGCCGCGATATCGTCGAGGCCGAGCCGGCATTCGCCCTTCGGCGCCCGTCCCTGTCCGAGCGACAACAGTCGGCAGAGCCGGCCCCAGGCCGCCCGATCGGTCGGATAGCAGACGAGCCGTGTACCGCAGTTAAGATCGAGCCGGGCGCCGGGCAGGAAGCGCAGACCTGCCTCCTTTGCAGCGACGTGGGCGCGCACCACGCCCGAGACCGTATTGCGGTCGGCGAGGCCGAGCGCTGCGAGACCCAGAGCGCGCGCCTGGGCGATCAGCTCCTCGGGATGCGAGCCCCCCTCCAGGAACGAGAAGTTGCTGACGGCCACGAGCTCGGCGTAGCAAGCCGGCTGCCGGAGGAGGGAACCGGAGGCTTTCATGACGGCCCTCATGGGAAGAGCCCATGCACGAACCAGCGCGGCCCAGGATCGAGCCTCCCGATCGCAGCGTCTGTGTCCTCGCCGTCTCCGCCCTCCTCTCCATAGAGGCCCTCCCGGAAGACCCAGTAGCGGGCCCCCGTCGTATCCTCGACGCGGTAGTAGTCCCGTGTACCGGGCGTCGAGCCGGATACGCCGATGTGGCGCCACCATTCGGGGGCGATGCGCTCTGGTCCCTCGCTCCTCACGATCCGCCGAGCGAGGCGGCGCCAGACGAAACGCTGCGGGGCGCCTTCAGGCACCTCGGCCAAAACGGCGATCGGCTCGGGCGGCGCGAGCAGCAGCGGCGGCCGCGGAGGCAGAGGCAGAGGCAGAGGCGCCGTGGCCGGCGAAGCGATGCGCGGGCCGCAACCTTCACCGTTGCGGTCCGGCAGTCCGGCATCCATGACCGGCGCCCAGATCTCGGCACGCTCGGGGACGTGGCTCTCGCAAGGAAGACATGCCAGCACGCGGGAGCGTCCGAGACGGCTTGCCAGCCGATCGACGAGAGCCGTCGTATCGCCCGATGTCTCCGTGCCGAGAGCGACCTGAGCAGCCGCAAGCGGCTCGAGCCTGTCTGCCCCGAGCGTTGCCGCATCGATGCCGAAGCCCGCGTCGAGGCCGTCGAGACGCATGGTCAAGAGACAACACAGATGGCGGGCATCGCGACAGGGCGCGCTGGTACCGATCGCAATCTCTGCCCGTGTGCCGTCGCTGCGATAGAGCAGGAGGCGGAAGCGGCGGGCACCGAGATTCTGCCGGGCGAGGCTGGACGCCAGGTTGCCGGCCAACTCGGCGAGCGCCTGCTCGATGCCCTCGGCAGTCAGCAGCGGCTCGGCGAAGGCAAGACGGCTCGACGCCTCCGGCAGGGCCTCGATAGGCCGCCTCGGCTCACCCACGAGGCCCAGGGCCTGATCGAGCCGGAGGAGCAAGGCCGCCGCAGCCCCTTCACTCGCCCTGCGTGAGGCTCGTCCATCCTGGCGGAACCGGACCGCGAGCGCGGCGCGGGGCAATCCGTAGAGCTGGCCGATGCGCTTGAGGCCCAGCCGTACAAGCATCCGGGCGGCATCCGGCTCGAGGCGAAGGGCCGCAACGGGGAGGCCCGCGAGCGCCACCTTCGCGCCATTCGGTGGAGCGATGCGCCAGGGTGCCGCCGCTGAGGCCTCGGCCACGCCGAAGCGAGCCAGCGCACGCGCCGTGCCAAAGGTATCGGCAAGCCCGATCCGCGACGAGAAGCCGAGCGCCCGCAGCCGCGCCGCGAGATCGGCGCAGAGCCTCTCCTCACCGCCGAAAAGATGGGGTACTCCCGTGACGTCGACCCAGGCTCCATCGGCGCCGTCCACGTTCGTCGCCGGACCGTAGCGACCGAGCCAGTGGGCCAGCGACACGAGCGCCTCACGGTCGCGCTGCATCTCTGCCGGCCGCACACGGAGGGCGGGTAATGCCGCGCGCACATCCGGGAGCGAGGCCCCGGTCGCGACACCGGCGGCCCGGGCCGCATGGTTGACGGCACTCACGCGCAGACCGTGCGGCCCCTTTGCGACGAGGGCGAACGGCTCAGACCGAGGCACGCTGCCCGGCTTCTGCCGATCGAGACGCTCCATGGGCCAAGCCGGAAACCAGACGGAAACGATACGTGACATCGCACCACTCGAGATCGAACGGAGAAGTCTCGACTGCCGTCGGAACGCCCCGGCAGCGCTCGATTGCAACTTGAAAGCTTCTGCCTCCCGGAGCCCGCGGCTCCAGTGGATGGACGGCGCTCGCACGGCGCCTGACCCGCAGGCGCAAGCTTGCTGCAAGTGTCGGCGCACCTCCCGGCAGCGTGAGCAGCACGCACGCCGCCCCGCCGGCTGCCGCCGCGAGCGCCAGCCGGCGCGCCGGCGTGAGCCCAACCTCCTTCAGAGGAGCCGCCGCGAGCGAAAGACAGCCCGAGCGCAAGCCTTCCTCGAGCACCCAGAGCGCATCGATCTCGCGCGGGGCTTCCGCCAGGATCAGCGCGTCTGGCACAAGTCCGAGAGCACTCAGACCGCGTCCGTAGAGCCGGCCGTGCTCGGTCACGGCCGCAGGCGTTGCGCACCAGAGGACAGGGCGCAGCACCGCAGTATCTGCCGCATTCCCGGGGCTCTGCCCGACGCACCTACGCCGCACGGCGAGACAGATCGCGAAAGCCAGCACCGCCGGCCAGTCACCATGATTGCCGGGCTTCAGCTCGACGAGCGCCGCCGGATCGAGGCCGCCCTCCGGCAAGCAGGCATCGAAGGCAGTCTCTCCCAGCGTCCAGCCAGCTCGGGCGGGAGCATCAGTCGCAGGAGAGGGCGGCGCGGAGACATCCGGCCAGGAACGGGGGCACGTTCCGCGGGGTTGGCTGGACATCTCCGCGCCGTGGGGGAGAGACCGCGGGTGCCCGGGCGCCAGCGCAAGGCGGCGGGCCGTTGGTCCTTCGAGCGCACGCATCTCCAATCGAAGCTCGTCGAGCACCCGGCGGCGCTCTGCGGCCGGGCGAGGAAAGGGCGGGACGGACGCTGCCGGCTCGGCCAGCTCGTCCGCCCCGCGAGGCCATGATGCTTTACGCGGCACGCTACGCTTACGATACGCAACACTGGGCTGGACCACCGCCTCGCCATCCGAGAGGGGGGCGTCCGGCGGGAGGCAGTCCGAGCCGTCGAAGGCCCTCGTGATCGAGCGGTGGGGAGAGGAGGGG
>JBFWQN010000087.1:0-13754 GCA_050249405.1 Hyphomicrobiaceae bacterium
ACCGGCCGCCGTCCCCGGTAGCCCGGCAGGGGGTGCCAGGCCTGCACGATGTGTCCTTCCGCGCCGTAGGGGCCCGGAGTCGAGGCCGGGCTCGCACCCGGCCGGGCAGACCGAGGCAGCACGATCTCAACATTGGCGCCTTCGCGAGAGTAAAGCGGCTTCCTCACGTAGCGGTCGCCGAGATCGGCGGCGCGCGGGTCGCCATCGAAAAAAGCGGGCAGCAGATTGGGATGCCCAGGAAATGCCTCCCAAAGCAGGGCCATCGCGCCCTTGCTCGAGAGGATCGCCTTCCACGCCGGCTCGATGAAGCGGCAGCCGGAGGCTGGAATGTGTCTGGCGAACTCCTCGGCGAGGAGCCATTCCCACGGATAGAGCTTGAACAGCGTACCGAGCACGCGGCTATGCCCGTCGGTGAAGCGGCCGCGCGCATCGACGCCGATGCTCTCGATGGCATGCGTATATGTCTCGAGGCCGGCCTGGCTGGCGCAGTCGGCGAGGTAGGCGATGGTGCCCATGTCCTCGGCGCTGGCGCCGGTTGCCGCGAGGTCGAGAGGTCCGGCGATCCCGAGCCGCCGGAAGGCGTCGACCAGCCGCTCGTGCAGCGAGTTGAACTGGTCGGCCTGAGCCGGAAGGGCGCCCCGCTCGCGCATCTGCTCGAGCCAGACCCATTGGAAGGCTGCCGCCTCGTAGAGCGAGGTCGGCGTGTCGGCATTGTACTCGTAGAGCTTGGCCGGACCATCGCCGGAGTAGGCCAGATCCAGCCGGCCATAGAGGTGGCGCTCGCGCGACCGCCAGCTCTGCGCGATGTAATCCCAGAACGACCGGGGAATACGCAGGCGCGCCAGGATCTCCTCGTCGGCGATGGCGCGCGCGACGATCTCGTAGCACATGGCCTCGAGCTCGGCGGCGGGGGCCTCGAGGGCGTTCTCGACCTCGGCGAGGGTCAGCGCATAGCAGTGGCTCTCGTCCCAGTAGGTGGTGCCGTCGGGCGAGTGGAAAGAAAAGCCGTGTGCCTCGGCAGTCTGTCGCCAGTCGTGGCGGGGGGGCGTGTCGAGCCAGCGCATGGGGCCTCAGCCTCCCGAGGACGTGTGGCCGCCGGAGAGGCGGGCGGACGTCGAGCCGAAGCCCCCGCGGGATACGGTCTGCGTGCGGGCGACCTGCGATGCCGTCGGCGCGTAGGTGGCCTTGGCCGGAACTGTGGAGTTGACGCCATTGCCAGCGATCGCGAAGCCTGCCGCGGTCGCGCGTCCCGACGGGCTCGCCGCATTGGCGACGACGGCTTGCGGCTGGACGCGCGTTCCGGCCGCCGTGCCCATCAGGAAGCCGATCATGGAGGGGCGCCAGCTCGCATTCCGGCTGTTCGGGAAGTCGGCCTCGCAACGGCCGTTGCCGGCGTCGACCTCGCACTCGGCCTCGGAGCCATACTTCGCGTAGGTGGTGTCGTAGGCATCCACGGCTGCCGTATGCGCGCTTCGGCACTGGCTTTGAGAGAAGCCGTCGCCGATGCAGGCCTCGACGCTGTCGTAGGCTTTCACAGGAACGACGGACTCCGGATCCTCGCAGGCGGCGAGCAGCAGGGCTGTGGTGCCCATCCCGAACAAGGCGACATACCGTGACCGCTTCATGCCTGCCACCCTCCCCATCTGTGCGGGGATTGTTATTTCACGCGCGAGCTTCAATTCGCGTAAACGGGGAGGAAAGAGAGCCGTGTGCCTCGCATTTTCACGTCATTCGGCGGCTTTGCCGGATGACTTGGTGAATGCGAAGTTGACAACGGAAACTCCCGAAAACCGCAGCACTGGATCGAGATGCGGCAGCGTTAAGGATCGAGAGCCACGAATGTCCGAGACCGTCATGCACCTTTACATCGCCAACAAGCTCTACTCGTCGTGGTCGCTCCGGCCTTGGATGTTGATGACGGCGCTCGGGATTCCGTTCCATGAGACGGTGATCCCGATGTACCTTCCCGATTCGAAAGCGCGGATGCTCGACGTCTCGCCGACCGGGAAATGCCCGTGCCTCGTCGCTCGTTCGCCCGGCGGGGCTGCCGGCAGCGAGACGAAAATCTGGGAGAGCCTCGCCATCGTCGAATGGCTGCACGAGCAATTCCCGGATAAGGGCGTCTGGCCGAGCGATCCGATGGCGCGAGCCCACGCGAGATCGGTCGCAAGCGAGATGCACGCGGGCTTCCAGGGGCTGCGCAATGCCTGCCCGATGAATCTCGGCAAGCGGTTCCAGGCCCGCGACGACCTCGGCTCTGACGTCGCCGACAATCTGCGCCGCTTCCAGGGCCTCGTCTCGGATGCCCGGCGCCGTTTCGGGGCCGGCGGCGAGTTCCTCTACGGGGCGTTCTCGGCGGCCGACGCCATGTATGCTCCGCTCGCAACGCGTCTCGACACCTATTCCTTCGATCTCGCGCCGCAGACGCGTGCCTATGTCAATGCCATCCTGGCCCATCCCGCGTTCGTCATGTGGCGCTCGCAGGCGCTGGCCGAGCCCTGGGGCATCTCGCACTACGAGACCGGCTGGACGGCGACGGAGACATTCCACAGCCCATCGATCGTCACCGGCCACCCACGCGCCGCAACCTGACCGAGAGACGCCCCATGCCGACGCAGAAAGCCACAGGCTCCGCCTATTTCATCGAGGACAAGAAGGAGGAGCTGGTCTCGCATACGCTCTCGATCCTGGTCGACAACGAGCCGGGCGTGCTCTCGCGCATCGCCGGTCTGTTCTCGGGGCGGGGCTACAACATCGAGAGCCTCACCGTATCCGAGACCGAGCACGAGAAGCATCTGTCGCGCTTCACCGTCGTGACGAAGGGCACGCCGATGGTGCTCGAGCAGATCAAGAACCAGCTCGACCGCATGGTGCCGGTGCACCGGGTCGTCGACCTCACCGTCGCGGGCAACCCGCTCGAGCGGGAGCTGGCGCTCGTCAAAGTGGCGGGGCGCGGCGAAAAACGCATCGAGGCGCTGCGGCTCGCCGAGATCTTCAAGGCTCGCGTCATCGACGCCTCGATCGAGCATTTCGTGTTCGAGCTGACGGGGCCGTCGTCCGAGATCGAGCAGTTCCTCTCGATCATGAAAGAGCTGGGCATCGTCGAGGTCTCGCGGACGGGCATCGCCGCGATGGGGCGAGGTCCGCAGGGCATGCCGTCGCGCCCGGCGGCCTGACCACTGCCAGGCCGGACGAGGACGGCGCGAGAGCCCTCGGTGCCGCTCAGCTGGAGCAAAGCCGGCGTGCTCGTGCCGGCTTGAGTCTGCGACAATTTGCGCTTAAGTCACGAAGCAGCTTATTCCGTCAGGAGTTGCTCGATGCCGGCGCTATCCTTCCGAGCCAGCGTTCTCGTGATCGCTTGCCTTCTGGGGTGCATGATTGCGCCTGCCGCGCACGCCCAGAGGCCGGAGGTATTCCAGGCCGGGCAGCAGCAATTCGGCGCCAATCTGGCAGTCAGCGGCTTCGATCCCGTCGCCTATCACACACAGAACCAGGCGGTACCCGGCCGGCCGGAGTTCCGCGTGAGCTGGAAGGGCGCCGAGTGGCGGTTCGCGACGCAAGCCAACCGTGACGCCTTCGTGGCGGCTCCCGACCGGTATGCGCCGCAGTTCGGCGGCTATTGCGCATTCGCGGTCGCCAGCAACGCCATCGCGTCGGCAGACCCCAGGTCGTTCGCGGTGGTCAACGGCAAGCTCTATCTCAACCAGAGCCCCAGCATCCATGCCTCTTGGCTGCGCGACCAAGCTGGCTTCATCCGCCGGGCGGAGGCCAACTGGCCACGAGTCCTCGGCAATTGAGCGAGACGAGGACGCGGACTGTCCACAGCTGGCCATCGCGCCGCTGGTGGCGGAATCGCCGAAATGCTAGCGGATTGCCCAGGCTCGCACTGCAAAGGGGCAGGATTGCATGGACTCGCGCAAGCTCATCACCATGCTCGTCATCGGTGCCATCGCCGGTTGGCTGGCGAGCTTCGTCGTCGGCAGCCCGCGCTGGGGGCTCGTCGGATACATCGTCGCCGGTGTGATCGGCGGCGTGGTGGGCGGCTGGATGCTCGAGGCCGCCAAGGTGCGGGTAAACCTCGGCCATCCAATGGCCAACGCCGTCGCGCAGGGAGCAATCGGGGCCATCGCCGTGATCATCGTGGCGCGCATCCTCGGCGGATGAAGCCGGGAGCGCGGCTCTCACGCTTTCGTGCGGAAGGGTGTCTTGCGGCCCGAGCCGGCATCCGGCATTACTGACCTATGTTCAATATCGGCCGACTGGCCTGACATCGGGAGACATCCGCATGGACTACGGACCGTTGATCATGATGGGGCTGATGGGCCTCGTCGCCGGCTGGATCGCGAATCTGGTGCTCGGCAACCGCGCCGATCTCGTGGGCAACATCGTGCCCGGCATGCTCGGCGCCTATGTGGGTGCTTTCATCCAGAGGCACGCGAAGCTCGATCTGATGCGGATCGGCAACCCGCTGATCGAGGAGCTGGCGGTGGCCGTGATCGGTGCCATCGTCGTGATCCTGGTGGCGCGCAGCATCGTCGCAACCCCCCGGCGGCAGTGAGCGGCAACGACGCGCATCGGCGCGGCATTGGCGGGACGACCCCGCCGCGCTAAATCATTGGCATGGTCACCGTCGTCGACAATCGCCCGCGGCACCCCGAAAAGGTGCAGCGCCCGGATACGCCGCTCTTGCGCAAGCCCGAGTGGATACGTGTGCGGGCTCCGACCAGCGCCGCGTATGCGGAGACACGCCGCATCGTGCGCGAGCACGGCCTCGCAACGGTCTGCGAGGAGGCGAGCTGCCCGAACATCGGAGAATGCTGGACCAAGCGGCACGCCACCATGATGATCATGGGTGAGGTCTGCACGCGTGCCTGTGCCTTCTGCAATGTGGCGACCGGTCTGCCGCAGCCGCTCGATGCCGACGAGCCGCGCCGCGTCGGCGATGCGGTCGCCAAGCTCGGCCTCGGCCATGTCGTCATCACTTCGGTCGATCGTGACGATCTGCCGGACGGAGGGGCTGCCCATTTCGCCGCCGTGATCGGTGCCATCCGGGCCGCTACTCCGGCCACGACGATCGAGGTGCTGACGCCGGACTTCCTGCGCAAGGACGGGGCGCTCGAGACGGTGATCGCCGCCAGGCCGGATGTCTTCAACCACAATCTCGAGACGGTCCCGTCGCACTACCTGCGCATCCGACCAGGCGCCCGCTATTTCCATTCGCTGCGGCTGCTACAGCGGGCGAAGGAGCTCGACGGCACGGTGTTCACCAAGTCGGGCATCATGGTGGGCCTCGGCGAGACGCGGGACGAGGTGCTGCAGCTCATGGACGATCTGCGAGCCGCGGACGTCGATTTCCTGACGATAGGGCAGTACCTGCAACCCACGCGCAAGCATGCCGAGGTGAAAGCATTCGTGACGCCCGAGGAGTTCAAGGCCTACGAGCGCATCGCGCTCGCGAAGGGCTTCCTGCTCGTCTCGGCAACACCGCTGACCCGATCGAGCTATCATGCGGACGCCGATTTCCTGCGGCTGAAGGCGGCGCGGCTCGCGAAACGCGGCTGAAGGCGTCGACGCCGACCGACAGAGGCTGGCATGCGCCGCATCCTCATCATCGGCCCCAGCGGAAGCGGCAAGTCGTGGCTTGCCCAGAAGGTGGGGAGCGGCCTGGGTCTCGAAGTCATTCACCTGGACAAAGTCTACTGGCAGCCCGGGTGGACGGCGCCGGACACCACGACGTGGCGAGAGCGTGTCACCGATCTGACGGCCGGCGACGCATGGGTCATGGACGGCAACTACAACCGCACGCTGCCCGCCAGGCTGCAGCGAGCCCACGCCATCATCTGGCTCGATTTGCCGCGTCGCATCTACTTTCCGCGCGCCGTCTGGCGAAGCCTGCGCCACTATGGACGCGTGCGGCAGGATTCGGCGGAAGGATGCCCCGAACGGCTCGATCCCGACTTCATATGCAAGTACGTCTGGACCTATCCGCAACGTCGCGACCAGGACGCGGCGCTGATGGCGGGGCTACCGCCCCATGTGCGCGGTTTCGCCCTGCGCTCCCGCCGCGATGTGCGCCAATTCGTGGCAGGGCTGCCGGGGTCGATCATCGGGCCGCCATTCGCTAAGTAGGGGTTATGCCGAGCTTCGAGACCACACGACGTCTTCCATTCACGCCTGCGCAGATGTTCGACCTCGTCGCGGACGTCGAGCAGTACCCGCGCTTCTTTCCGCTCTGCGAGGCCCTGCGCATTCGCACACGCGAGCGAAAGGGAGAGAGCGAGCTGCTCGTTGCCGCCATGGACATCGGCTACAAGGCGATCCGCGAGACGATCACGAGCCGGGTCACCCTGGAGCGCCGCAATCTGCTCGTCCGCGTCGAGCTGGTGGACGGCCCGTTCCGGAAGCTCGAGAACCGCTGGCGTTTCATCGAGGCCCCGGGCGGGCAGACCGACGTGAAGTTCTTCATTTCCTACGAGCTCAAGTCATTGATGCTGCAACTTCTCGTCGGGGGTCTCTTCGACCAGGCGTTCCGGCGTTGCGTCACCGCGTTCGAGGCGCGGGCGCGGGAGGTCTACGGCGACGGCCGGCAGGGCGTCGCATTGCCTGCGACCTGAGCGGCGCGCTCGTTCAAGCTGGTCAATAGCGGACGATTTCCTTAAGTTCCGGCCGTGCGATGGCACATGACGCCGGGGAGATTGCAGTGGGCGAGCAGCCGACGAGACGGGGCGGGCGCGGCTTCGACCAGACGCGCATCTGGATTTTCGATCTCGACAACACGCTGTACCCGGCCGAGTGCAATCTGTTCGCCCAGGTCGACCGGAAAATGGCCGAGTTCATCCAGCGCTACCTCGGCGTGCCTTTCGCCTACGCCAAGCATCTGCAGAAGAGCTACTACCGGCAATTCGGGACGACGCTCGCCGGCATGATGCAGGTGCACAACATGAATCCGGACGAGTTCCTGGAGTTCGTGCACGACATCGATCTCTCGGCTGTTCCCGAGCACCCGGAGCTGCGCGCGGCGATCGCCCGCCTGCCGGGCCGCAAGCTCATCTTCACGGCCGGCTCGCACGGGCACGCGGAGCGCGTGGCGACCAAGCTCGGCGTGCTCGACCTGTTCGAGGACATCATCGACATCGTCGATGCGGGCTTCATCCCAAAGGAACGGCAGGAGGCCTACGACCGGCTCCTCGCCTCGCACGGCGTCGCTCCTGCGGCGGCAGCCATGTTCGAGGACATGCCGCACAATCTCGAGCCGGCCCACGCGCTCGGAATGACCACCTGCCTCGTCCACTCGAGCTATATCGATCATCCGATCCAGCTCAAGATTCGCGAGTGGAAGGAGCCGCCGCCCCACGTCCATCACATGACCGAGAATCTGGCCGGCTTCCTCGCAGCACTGGAGCATCCGCCCGAAGGGCCGATCAGTTGACGAGGCGCAGGCCTCCGAGCTGATCGCCGATCGCCTGCATGGCGGCATCGAGCTGGCCGGTATCGCGAGCGTCGAAGAAGTTGCCGGGCTTCGAGGCGCAGTTGCGCAGGAGGTCCTTGATCGGATTGCTGGTGACGTCGAAGGCGATGGTGAAAATCTGAATGGTGGCCGCCTTCACGGCTGCACAGCCCTCCAAGGTCAGATTGTTGGCGAGGGCCGCATCGGTGCCGTCGTGGCCGGGATAGCTCGGCGACTTGGTATTCTCGCCATCCGTCATCAAGATGAGAACCTTGCTGATCTTGTTGCCGTTGGCATCAGTGCGATCGCCGGCACTCTCGCCGTAGGGCTGTGCCGGTGACAGCGCGCGCCAGCCCCACATCACGCCGGACGGCACGTAGGTCTCGCCGGTGGCGACCATGCCATCGATGGCATTCTGCAGCTCCGATCGCGACGAGGTGAGAGGCTGGATGCGGCTTGGACAACTCGTGTTGAGCATGCCGGGGACACGGGTGCCGTAATTGCCATCCTGAATGTTGAGCGGGTAGCTTCTCGAGCCCACGCAACCGTTCCATGTGTAAGTGTTGGTGTACGGCGTGCATGTGTAGACGGGGGCGCCGTAGGTCACGTCGCACTGCTCGTAGGTACCGGTGCCGGGCGTGCCGTCGTTGGTATAGGTGTAGGTCACCATCCGGCAGTTGGTTTTCGAGAGAACCGGATATTCGTCACGGCACCAGTCGAGCGTCTCGCTGTAATCGTCGCGGACATCGATCCAGGATGCGTAGCGGTTCTCGGTGCCGACGTTGACGTATTGAGCGAACGGGACCAGCGAGATCCGGATGTCGCCGTCCTGCCGGGCACGGTCGAGGAGCGTATCGACAAGCCGACCTGCCGAGTCCTTGAGGGCCTGAAGCTTGGCTCCGGCCATGGACCCCGTATTGTCGAGCGCCATAGCGATCTCGAGCTTGGTAAAGCCGTACTCGGCCGAGGCAAAGGCCTTGACCTCCACGTTGTCGATGCCGAGAACGGGCATGATGGCGGTGCGTACGTTCGCCACGAGCTCGGCCGAGATGCGGCGGGTCTGGGACAGGTCGACGCCGGCCGGCTGCAGGCCGAGCTCCTGGATGGCTCCGGTCGCCGCCAGGAAGCGCTCGAAGGTCTCCTCCACGTTGTCCGTGCTACCGTCGGCCACGGCGCGCCGGGCGGCTGCGAGGATGGCAGCGTCGGCGACCGACTGCAGCTTTTGCTTGGTCGAATAGACGCGGGCGCCGTCGATGCTCAGTCCGGCCGTGCCACAAACGAGCAAAATCGACACGGCGAACAGCGGTGCAATCGAGCCGCGGCAGTCGGCTATCAGGACTTTCACGAACTCTGCCACCCGCACCATGATTACATCCGTATGCTGAGCCACGCTTGGACAATCAGTGCCTCACTCTCGTTAAAGTCACGTATTCGTGATTGGTTGATGAGCCCTCTCGCGTTGTGCCGCCTTAATACTAACCGTGATTTCCGATGCCTCTGGAATGGGACGAGCGTGGCCGGTAGGTGAAACCTAGAATGGAGCTGCCCATGACCGAGCTTGCAGCAAAGCATCAATCCCGCCGCGAGTTCGGGCGCCAGGTGGTGGCTGCCGGAATGGTGACGGCGCTCGGCTCATCGGCCGGCTCGGCTGGCCCTGCGGCCGGCGGTCCGGTTTCGCCAGAAACGCGATCGCCGCTGATCGGCGTCAACGTCGGGTATGGCATGCGGGCAGCTGACGCTGCGGCCGATATCCATGCCTTCGAGAAGCTGCTCGGGCGCCCGGTTGATTTCATCGCGGACTATGGCGCGCAGGCGACGTGGGCAGAGGCGCTGCCGTCGGCCACGCATGCGATGCGGACGTGGCGAGAGGTCGTCGTCGGCAGTCGGCGCAAGCTGCTTTGGCACCAGCCGCTCACCATGGAGGCGACGCCCCTCGCCGACGTCGCGGCCGGACGCTACGACGATGCGTTCCTGGCGCTGGCGACCATTGTTCGCAACCAAGGTTTCTACGAGGCCGTCATCGATCTCGGATGGGACATGAACGCCGACTGGGTGCGTTGGTCAGCGACGCCGGCGACAAAAGATGCCTACATCGCGGCCTTTCGCCGGGTGGCAGCCATTTTCCGGAAGGTTTCATCCTCGTTCAAGATCTGCTGGTCTCCTGCGCGACACGAGCAGGCCTTGCCGCCCCCGGAGGCGTGGCCGGGAGACGAGCACGTCGACATCATCGGGATGGCGCTGAGGATCACCCCCCCTCCGCCCGGCATCGACATGGCTGATTTCTTCGATAACGACATCATCGGGCAGGGCTCGACACAAATCGCGGGGCGCGCTTCATATGCGCTCGCGTGGCTGGCGGAGCATGGTGCGTCGCATGGGAAGCCGCTGATCGTTCCGGAGCTGGCGTTCGGCTCGGAAATCGATACCACCTCGCTGGCGCCGGCCAATGCCGACGACGATGTGCTCGTAACGCGGCTGGCCGAATGGTTTACCGCGAACGACGTTCTGCTCCACTGCTGGAGGGACCTGCCGCATACCGAGGGCTCACCTTACCATTCGCGCATCTCCCGGACGTCGACCGTGGCTGGCGTACTTCCGGCGGACCCGGCCGACGAGAGACCGCGGCTCTCGACGGCATTCCGAAAGGCGTGGGGTAAAGGCTAATCGCTGTCCGGACGGCCACTGCCGGAAATCTTGCTGGCTTGGCACCCCTGGCTGATGTAGGCCTCGACGCGACAAACACTTTCGAGGACTGTGGGGCTTCTGCAGCCATGCGCATGATGACGGTCTGCCGGCTGAAAGGGCCGAGGGGGTAAATGGTGTTGCGTGAAGCTCAGCCGGCCATCGATTCGACTCCTCGGCGTCCGGTCGTCCGGTCGGCGGTTGGTGTGGCAACCGGCTACGTGGTGGAGGCGGCGCTTCCTGTCCTGCGCACCATCGCGCTCGCGCGACTGCTACCGCAAGACCAGTTCGGCATCGCCATCACCGGCCTAGCAACGATCACCATGGCCGAGATGTGTTGCGACGTCGGGCTTGGCACCTCGGCATTGCGCGGCTCGACGAGCGTGCCTTATCGCCCATTCGTCGGAACGCTGCATTCGCTGGCTATCGTGCGCTCGATCGTCATGATCGCCGTGGCGTTCGTGCTCCTCACCATCCAGCACGCGACCATCGACAGCAAGTTCGGTCCCGACCTATTCATGCTCGCGTTCGCGCTGCTCGCACTGCGAGCATTCGAGAACATGACGCTGAAGCAGTACGCGCGGCAATACGACTTCCGCTTCGACACCATTCTCATGAGCGGTGCGCAGATCGTGTGGACGATCGTCGCCGTTATCGCGGCCCTGATCACGCACAGCTACGCCGCGATGTTCTGGGGGCAGGTCGCCTCGGCCTTGTGGATCGCCGCCTATTCCAACTGGGTGGCACCCGACAAATGGCGTCTCGACTGGCAACCGCAGGCCGCGAAGGAAGCGATCTCCTTCGGTGCTCCGCTCATGCCCAACGGGCTCGTCTCGGCCGTGTCGAGCAGCGATCGCTTCCTCGTCGGCAGCTTCCTCGGCACGCGGGCTGTCGCCGTTTACGGCGTCTCGATGAGCCTCGCGACGCTGCCGCGATCAATCATGTATCGAGTCACCACCTCGATGCTGGTCTCGCATTTCACCAATCTCGTCTCCGAGCCGGACCGGCTGCGCAGCTTCTATCATCGCTGGATCGCATTCATCGCGTTCGTGGCCTTGACCTACGGCGTGGCCCTCATCGTGCTCGGCCCGTTCTTGATCGGCCTTGCCTTCGGAGCAGCCTATAGGCCGACGACAGAGCTCGCCGGGCTCATCGCCATCAATGTCTTCATCAAGTTCATGATGCTCGTCCCGGTGCCCGCGTGCTACGCGAAGGGCGAGACGAGCCTGGTGCTTCTCGGATCGACGATCTCGGGCGTATCGGCGCTGCCCGCGGCCTTGATGCTGTATTTCGGGATGCGCAGCCTCGAGAATTTCGTTCTCGCGCTGAACATCTTCGAGGGCGGCGGGCTTATCATCTATTTCTGGCTGATGGCGCGCCGCCACGGTCTGCGTGCACGGTTCTCGCTGCTGGCGGTCATCGTTCCACTCGCGTTGCTTTGTGGCTTGACGCTCTCCTCACGTTGATCACGATCGGCGATCCCGCCAAATCAGGCTTGGGCGGATTATCCTTTTTGCAAAGTGGAAGTCGCGAAAACCTGCGGGCGTGCTATTTTCCGCCCTGTTCCGCCGCTGCAGCCGGATGTTGCGCGCACTGACCGAGGCGCCGCCACGGTCGAAACCGGGAAGGATCATCGAATGGGCCAGGCGACCATGAGCAATCATTCGCGCGACAGCATCGAGAGCAAGCTCGATTTCATCCTGGCCGACCGGCCGAAGTTCCATCGCGGCGAGCTCGAGATCATGCGGCCATTCACGGCCGACGAGAGCTTCCTGCCGAAGGCGAAGGCCGAGCGCATCGCGGAAAGCGGTCCCGTCTTCTACGGTATCGGCGAAGCGGCGACGCGCTTCATCTTCTCGTCGGTCGAGGAGGGGATGCACACTCTCGAGGTCGGCCTCGGCATGACGACCCTGGCGTTCACCCTGAAAGGCGCCAATCATATCTGCATCACGCCCTTCCAGAGCGAGATCGATGCGATCAAAGAGTATGCCGAGAAACATGCGATCGACATGTCGCGGACGACCTTCGTTTGCGAATCGTCCGATACGTATCTGGTACGCTGCACACATCAGAATCTCGATGTGGTGCTGATCGACGGCAAGCACGCGTTTCCGTTTCCGATTCTCGACTGGTTCTACACGGCGGACCGGCTGAAGCGCGACGGGCTGATGATCATCGACGACGTGCACCTGAAGACGGTGCGGATCCTGAAGGACTTCATGGACAGCGATCCGCGGTGGGACCGCGCCGCTGGCTTCGACGAGAAGTCCTTCGCGTATCGCAAGCTCGCCGACAGCGTGCACGATGTGGCCTGGCACATGCAGCCCTATGCGTTCGAAGGGCAGAACATGCACAAGCTGAAGAAGGCCACGACGCGCGCCATCGACTACATGCGCGACGGGCTCATGCGGAAATGAGGCCTGCGGGCCTTCTTCTGGCTGGTTGGCTACGGATGCTCAGCCGAGCATGCTATCGGTAACCTCCAGATGCGTGGTCTCGTGGTCGAGGATGCGCCGGCAGGCGGCCTCGCCACGGTCGACGGCTCTCGACATGACGTGGCGGCAAGTGAGCATCAGGCCGTCGAGCCGGGCGGCGTCGTCGCCGGAGGCTGAAAGCTCGGCTCGCAAGGCAGCGGCTGTGCGGGCCTGCTCGAGCCAGATCCAGGCGAATGCGGTGCTGCCGGCGAGCTCCATATAATCGTGCGCGAAGGAGCCCGCCTCGGCACGGCCGCGGGCGCGCCCGATCCGCTCGACCTCCGCCACGGCCTGCCGCATCCGCCGCGCGGCCGTCGCCAGCTGGCCAGCTGCCGCCGCCAGCCCCGCCAAAGGCTGGGATGCTGCGACCGTCAGCTCGATGCGATCGAGAAACAGCGTCAGCGCACGCCCCTCCGCCATGACCGACTTGCGTCCCAGCAGATCGATCGCCTGGATGCCGTTGGTGCCCTCGTGAATGGGATTGAGGCGGTTGTCGCGATAATGCTGCTCGACGGGAAAATCGCGCGTGTAGCCGGCCCCGCCGAGGATCTGGATGGCGTTGTAGTTGGCCGCGAGACACTCCTCGGACATCCAAGCCTTGAAAATGGGCGTCAGGAAATCGAGAAGCAGGGCCGCATCGCGGCGCTCGGCGTCGTCGCCGGCAGCTTTCTTCAGGTCCGCGAGGCGGGCGAGATAGAGCGCGAAGGCGATGCCGCCTTCGGCCGCCGCCTTCTGCTGCAGCAGCATGCGGCGCACGTCGGCGTGCTCGATGAGCGGCACCTGCGGGCTCGACGGGTCCTTGGCGTCCGGATGCCGCCCTTGCAGGCGCTCGCGGGCGTAGGCGAGCGACATGCGATAGCCGGCGCTGGCATGCGCCACCGCTCCCATCGCGACGCCGATGCGCGCCTCGTTCATCATCGTGAACATCTGCGCGAGGCCCTGGCCCGGCGCGCCGACGATCTCACCGATGGTCTCGCCGCCCTCCCCGACATTGAGCACGGTGTTGACGGTGCCGCGCTGGCCCATCTTGTGATTGAGGCCTGCGAGCGCGACGTTGTTCCAGACGGCCGGCCTGCCGTCGGCATCCAGGCGCTTCCTCGGCACGATGAAGAGCGAGATGCCCTTGACACCCGCCGGCGCCCCCTCGATGC
>JBFWQN010000088.1:0-13684 GCA_050249405.1 Hyphomicrobiaceae bacterium
CTACGCGAGGGCCGGTGCCGCGCCGGAGGATGCAGTCGTGATGCGGTGCGAGCTGGCCACGCCCGCGGCGTGATCAGACGAGACAGAAACGCAGACTACGGGGAGAGATCGAGTGAACCGTGCCAGATCGAAATGGCTGAGGGCCGCGCTGATTGCAGCATGTCTCGCGCTACCGGCCATGAGCGCCGCGACGGCCAAGGACCTGCGTATCGCGCTCGCATCCGAGCCGTCGGCGATGGACCCCCACTTTCACAATCTGACGCCGAACAACGCACTGACGCAGCATGTGTTCGACCGGCTCATCCACTTCGACGCGAAGCAGAAGCCGGTGGCGGGGCTGGCCGAGAGCTGGCGGACGATCGACGACAAGACGTGGGAGCTCAAGCTGCGCAAAGGCGTGACTTGGCACGACGGCTCGCCGTTCACGGCGGACGACGTGCTGTTCACGATGGAGCGCGCACCCAACGTGGAGAACAGCCCGGGCAGCTTCAATATCTATGTCAAAGGCAAGACCTTCGCGAAGGTCGACGACCACACGATCCGCATCACCACGGCGGCGCCCTATCCGCTGATGCCGAACGATCTGACGACCATCGCCATCGTCTCGCGCAAGCATGGCACGGGCGCCAAGACGGACGACTACAACTCGGGCAAGGCTGCGATCGGCACCGGGCCCTACAAGCTCGTGGAGTTCGTGAAGGGCGACCGCTACGTGCTCCAGCGCAACGAGTCGTACTGGGGGGCGAAGCCGGCGTGGGAGAAGGTGACCGTGCGGCCGATCAAGGCGGGACCGGCGCGGGTTGCGGCGCTGCTCGCGGGCGACGTCGATCTGATCGAGGAAGTGCCGACGACCGACATCGCCAAGCTGAAGAGTGATGCGCGCGTGTCGCTGTCGCAGGGTCTCTCCAACCGGGTGATCTACTTCCATCTCGATCATTGGCGGGACGAGACGCCATTCGTCACAGCCAAGGACGGCAGCAAGATCAAGAACCCGCTGAAGGACAAGCGCGTGCGGCAGGCCCTTTCGATGGCGATCAATCGCGATGCCATCGTCGACCGGCTGATGGAAGGCGCGGCGGTCAAAGCCTCGCAGCTGCTTGCAGACGAGTTCTTCGGCACATCGAAAAAGCTGAAGCCGGTGGCCTTCGATCTGGCAGGAGCCAAGAAGCTGCTCGCCGAGGCCGGCTTTCCGAACGGCTTCAAGATGACGCTGCACGGGCCCAATGGCCGCTATACGAACGACGCGCGCATCGCGGAGGCGGTGGCGCAGATGCTCACGCGCGCCGGCATCGAGACCTCGGTGGAGACGATGCCGCCCGCCGTGTTCTTCAACCGGGCATCGGCCGGCGACAAGGGCAATCCCGAGTTCTCGTTCATCCTGGTCGGGTGGGGTGCGGGCACGGGCGAGGTTTCGTCGCCGTTGAAGTCGCTGGTCGCCACGTTCGACAAGGCCAAGGGTACCGGTGCCGCCAATCGTGGCCGGTACTCGAACCCGGCGCTCGACAAGCTGATCGATAGCGGCCTCGGAACGATCGACGACGCCAAGCGGGCGGCCCTCTTCGCCGAGGCGAGCGAGGTGGCGATCGAGGATGTGGCCATCATCCCAACGCACTACCAGTTCAATACTTGGGGCACGCGGAAGGGCCTCAAGTACGAGGCGCGCACAGACGAGTACACCGTCGCAATGAGCGCGTCCGAATAGATGTCGGGCGATCCGCGGCGCTCCTTCCGGGATGGACCGGACGGGAGCGCCGCGGGATGCGTCCGCTCAGTTGACCTCGAGCCACTCGCGGCGGATGTCGGGGGTGTTGCGCAGGTCGTCGGGCGTGCCCTCGAATACGATCTCGCCGTGCCCCATGACGTAGACGCGGGCAGAGACCCGCATGGCGATCGTGAGCTTCTGCTCGACGAGCAGCACCGAGACGCCCTTGTGGCAAATCTCGCGGATCATGTCGGTCACGACCTCGACGATCTTCGGCGCGAGACCTTCCGTCGGCTCGTCGATGAGGATGACGCGCGGGTTGCCGAGCAGGGCGCGGCACATGGTGAGCATCTGCTGCTCGCCGCCGGACAGCATGCCGGCTGCCGTATTGCGCCGCTGCTTGAGCTGGGGAAAAAAATCCCACATCTGGTCGATGTTCCACTGCGGCGCACCAGACCGCGGCGGCTGCTGGCCGATGCGCATGTTCTCCTCGACCGTGATGTTGGCGAAGATCTCGCGCTCCTCGGGCACGTAGGCGATGCCTGCGCGCGCGATGCGATACGCCCGCTCGCCGGCCAGATCACGGCCCTCGAGCCGAACGTGGCCACCGGTCGGCTGCACCAGACCCATGATCGTCTTCAAGGTGGTCGAGCGGCCCGATCCATTGCGTCCGAGCAGGCTCACGATCTCGGCGCCAGCGATCTTCAACGAGACGCCATGCAGGATGTGACTCTTGTCGTAATGGGCGTGGAGGTGCTCGACCTCGAGCAGCGCGGGCGTCGCCATCAGTGGACCTCCTCGCCGAGATAGGCTTCCTGCACCTTCTTGTTAGCCCTGACGGAGGCCGGGTCGCCGGTTGCGATCACCTGACCATAGACGAGCACGGAGACCCGGTCGCAGAGGGTGAAAACCACACTCATGTCGTGCTCGACGACGAGCAGGGTGCGCCCCACGGTGACGTCGCGGATGACGTCGACGATGTAGGCGGTCTCCTCGCGCGACATGCCGGCGGTCGGCTCGTCCAGGATGAGGACCGACGGCTCGGTGGCGAGGGACATGCCCATCTCGAGAATGCGCTGCTCGGAGTAAGCGAGGTCGCCGGCAAGATCGTTGCGGCGCCGGGACAAGCGCAATTTCGAGAGGTACTGATCCACCTCGTCGTTCACGGTCCGGAGGCTGGCGACGCTGCGGAACAGCGTGAAGCGATGGCCATGCCGTCCCATCACCGAGATGCGCATGTTCTCGGCGACGGTCATGCGCGGAAAGACGTTGGTGATCTGGAACGATCGCGAGAGGCCACTGCGGTTGATGATGTGCGGCGGCAGGCCGGCGATCGATTTGCCATCGAGCAGGATGTCGCCGGACGTCGGCACATAGTGGCCCGAGATGAGATTGAAGAGCGTCGACTTGCCTGCGCCGTTGGGGCCGATCAGCGCGTGCCGCTCGCCGCGCCGGACGACGAGGTCGACGCCACGGATGATCTGCGTCTCGCCGAACGATTTGCGCAAATCCCTGAGCTCGAGGACGGGCTCACCATCCTTCATGGTCATGGTCGCGGGGGAGGTCATGCGCTTGCTCCCTCACTCGATCGCGCGGGGACAGACACGGCGCCGTCGTCGGTTTTCGGCACGGCCGTCACCTCGCGCCAGGCGGCCATGGTGAGCCGTCGTGCAACCGGAAGGAGAAGCCCGCCCGCCAGGAGCAGGCCGATGGGGAGAGCCCATGTCGTCAGGCTATTGGGCAGAAAGCTCGTGCCGAACAGCTTATAGGGGACCCAGGCGCCTCCGGCGGACCGGCGTGCAGCCGCGTAGGCGTCGGTGAGCACGACGTGGATGCTCTCGACGGTGAACACCAGGCCGGCGATGAGCAGCACGCCCGCGATGGCCGCAAGGGCGTACGGCCCGACCAGCAACCGCCATCCGCCGGCGCGTACCTTCTGGGCATGCTGCGCCACGAGGCCGCCGAGCCCGGTCGGTGCGAACAGCATGATGAGGACGAAGATGAGTCCCTGATAGAGCAACCAGGAGCGGGTGAGGTCTGACGTGACGCGGGCGAAGAACGTCATGACCGCGGCGCCGAGGGCCGGGCCGAAGAAGGTGCCGGCACCGCCGATGAATGTCTGCAGGACGACGTTGGCCGAGGCCTGCGCCGAGAAAATGGTGTAGTTGGCGGCCTCATTGGCGATGGCGAGGAGCGACCCGGCCACGCCGGTGAACAGGCATGAGATGGCGAAGATCAGCGTTCTCGCGACGTGCGTGTTGAAGCCCAGGAAGCGCACGCGATGCTCATTGTCGCGGAGCGCGAGCGCCAGGCGGCCGAGCGGGGTCTGGGTGAAGCCCCACATCAGCAGCGAGCAGATCGCCACCCAGGCGAGCACGAGATAGTAGACTTGATTATCGGGGCCGAACGTGAAGCCCCAGGAGGGGCCGCGAATGGTCGAGATGCCCGACTCGTCGCCGAAGATGGAGCTCAGGTTGGGAGCGATGGTGAAAAGAAGCTCCGCAAGCGCCAGCGTCACCATCGAGAAATAGACGCCGGACCGTTGCGTCGCGAACCATCCGAAGAGGAGACCGAACGCGAACCCGACAAACGCGCCGGCGAGCGGGATCAGCGGGGTCGGGAACCACAGCACCTGCTGCTCCACCGCCCGCATCATCTGCAGTGCCGCAAAGGCGCCGAGACCGTAGTAGGCGGCATGCCCGAACGACAGCATGCCGGCCTGGCCCATCGCCAACGTGAAGGACAGCGCAAAGAGCGCCGCGATCATCATCTTGATGGACGCATTGAGCAGATTGCCGGACAGCACCAGTGGCAGCGCAGCGAGGATCGCGAAGGCGACGATCGCGAGCAGGAATGGTCGAGTGAGCCTCACTGGCGATCTCCCATCAGACCGGCCGGACGGACGAGCAGGATCAGCAACATCAGCAGAAAGGGCATGCTGTTGGCGATGGTCTGCAACTTGAGAGTCAAAAGCCCGCCGACGCTCCGCGCCCAGTCGCCGAGCCCCACCAGGGCAAGGACATCGGCGAGAGAGACCTGGATGCCGACCGCGAACGAGATGAAGAGCCCGATCATCAGCGATGCAATGAGCGCGCCGAGCACGGACCCGAGGCCGCCGACGACGACCACGACGAAGACCAGCGTGCCGAAGTCGACCGCCATGTTGGGACCGGTCGGGTAGAAGGCGCCGGCAACGCCGCCGGCGAGGCCGGCCATGGCCGTGCCACCGGCGAACACACCCATGAAGACGAGCGGCAGGTTGTGGCCGAGCGCCTCGACCGTGGTCGGCTTGTAGGTCGCCGCCCTGACGATGATGCCGACGCGCGTATATGCGAGCAGCAGGTAGAGAATGACGAACATCACCAGCGCAACGGCGCCCATGAAGAGGCGGTAGAAGGGATAGTTCGTGTCGAAGATCGTGAAGGCTGCGAAGCGCAGGTAGTCAGGCATCTGATAGCTGACCAGAGCGTCGCCGTAGAAGAGCTTGATCACCTCCTCGATGATGAATGCGAGGCCGAAGGTGAGCAGCAGCTCGTGCGCGTGCCCGTATTTGTGCACGCGCCGCAGCATGTAGCGCTCGACAAGCACGCCAAGGCCGCCGGCCACGATCGGGGCCAGCAGCAGGCCGGCCCAGAAGCCGCCGTGACGAGTCAGCGTGAAGCCGACATAGGCGCCGAGCATGTAGAACCAGGCATGCGCGAAATTCAGCACGCCCATCATGCCGAAAATGAGCGTCAACCCGGCCGAGACCATGAACAGGAGGAGGCCGTGAACAATGCCATTGAGGGCAGAGACGACTAGGTATTCCAAGCGGCAGCTCCCGGCGCTCGCTGAATCGAGAAATGGCCACGACTGGCAGCGACAGCGTCGTGCCTACCGCTGAGTTGGCGCCCATGCGCGGCGGCCGAAGGCCGTGCGGCATGGGCGCCGGCAGGCGTCAGGGCGCCGGCCGCTGCATCTTGCAGGTGGGCTGCACCGGGGCCGAGGCCTCGTCGCCGCTCAAGAGCTTGATGGTCTTGAAGCCCTTGTCCGTGTTGTCCGCCTTGAACTTGGCATCCTTGGAGACAATGGCCACCGCGAGCGGGAGGAGCGCCTGGTGGTCGTCGGCGCGCATCTTCACCGTGCCCACCGAGGTCTCGACCGACACCTTCTCCATGGCGAAGGCGAGCGCCTTCACGCTGAGCTTGTCGCCGGCCTTTGCCTTGAGCGCCTTCAGGGCCTCGCCGATGCCCCACATGCCGTGCACGGTGTGGCCTTGCACGTTGATCGGGTACTGTCCGGTCTTGGTCTTGAAGTCCTCGGCGAAAGCGGCCGATTTGTCGCCGTTGGCGTCGGCGAAGAAGCTCGCCTCGCCATAATGGCCGACCGCCGTCTCGCCAGCGTTGGCGATATTGCCGGGCTGGTCGAGCCAGTAGGCGGCGAAGCGGGCCTTGAGGCCGGAATCGCCAGCGGCCTTCATGAGCAGCAGCAGGTCGTTCGACCAGTTGCCGGTCACCACCGTGTCGGGATTGGCCTCCTTGATCTTGGCGACGTAGGGAGCGAAGTCGGTGATCTTGTTCACGTCGTGAATGACGTCGCCGACGATGGTGTAGCCGTACTTCGAGGCGTAGGCGTTGGTCAGCTTCTGGACGTCGTGGCCCCAGCTGTAGTTCTGGCCGATGACGTAGACCTTGGTGCCGAGCACGCCAGCCGACTTCATGGCGTCGAGCATCGCCTTCAGGCGGATCTCGGCGTTGCCGTTCCAGCGGAAATGATAGAAGTGGCACTTGGCGCCGGTGAACTCCATCGCCTCGGCGCCGACGTTGACGTACATCACCTCCTTGCCGGGATTGCGCGCGTTGTGCTTCTGCACGTCGCCCGTGATCTGGCCGCCAATGGCCGAGGAGGCACCCTGGATGATGATGTGCGCGCCGTCGTTGATGGCCGCCTTGACCTTGTCCGATGCCTCGGACGGGCCGCCCTGATTGTCGTACTCAAGGAGTTGCACGCCGTCCGGCCAGGCCTTCTCGGCATTGACCTTCGCCAGGCCGTACTTGACTGCCGACTGGAACAGCTTGCCGGTGACAGCCTGTCCGCCCGACAAAGTCTCGATCAAGGCGATCTTGACAGGCTCTGCCTGTGCAACCTGCACCGTCGCGAGCGCCGTTCCCGCCAGGGCAACGGCGGCCAACCTCTTGAGCATTCGTATCCTCCTTGGATGTGGTCTTTTTTCTCGTTGGGCCACGTTGGTGGCGGCCGCTGGTCGACCTCACCACCGAACCGCCTCGCGGGTGCATCTGGCAAGCAAATATTTCGAAACGTCAACCGCCACGACGACTCGTCCGACCCGCGGGCCGCAGATCGGGCAGACGGCCGAGGCGGCTCGCTATCCGCAGGCGCGCATCGCATCGGGGGAGGACCCCCGCCTCAATAGACGTCGCGATGAGCCGTCGCCTGAATTGAAGGCCGCGTTGCAACCGCTTCCGCGAACGCCGCTAGGTGCGGCCGTCCGTCGCGCCACCCCTGATCCGCGTAGCGGAAGTCGGCATAGCCCGTCACGGCAGCCGCCGCGATGTCGCCGATGCACGCGAGGTCGGGACGAATGCGGCCCGCGGCAGTCTCCGCCTCGAGAGCGTCGAAGGCCGTTTTGAACTTGAGCGCCAGTGCGGCCAGCAAGTCCGGCGACCGCTGAGCCTCGGGGCGGGCCCGCTCCGAGAGGCCGACGAGCAGGAAATCGAGAATGCCGTCGCACAGGGCTTGCAGGCGCAGCGCCTCGATGCGGACCTTGCCCGATGGCGGTACTCGCGGGCGACCACCGTGCAAGCCATCGAGATACTCGACGATGACCCGGCTGTCGTAGAGCGCCTGCCCATCGTCGAGGACGAGCGTCGGCAGCTTGTTGAGCGGATTGAGCCGCATGACGTCCGGATTGGGCTTGGTCGGCGCGACGACCGTGCGCTCGCGTTCGATGCGCGAGGCGAGGCCCGTCTCGTGGGCGAAAATCATCACCTTGCGCACGAACGGGGAGCGGGAGGACCAGAGTAGCTTCACGGCGCACCTTCCAGGCAGGCATCGGGTGGACGGTGCGACACTAGCCCGGCTGCGGCTGGGCAGAAGCGGGATGCCGGCCGCCAGAACGGGCTAATGGAGCACAGGCCCCTTCAGGAACTCGCGCCGGTCGGCGGAGGCTACGTGCACCTGCAGCTTGCGACCGCCGCGATCGATCATAAGTGGCACCTCGACACCGGCGGCACCGAGCGCCCAGACGCGGCGGAAGAATCCGGCGAGGTTGCGGACGTCCTTGCCGGCCACGCCGAGGATGATGTCGCCTGTGCGGATATCGGCGCGCTTCGCCGGCCCGCGCGACGTGACGCCCGCAACCGCGATGCGCTTGTCCACCTCGGTGGCATAGAGGCCGAGCCAGGGGCGGGCTGGGCGGCGAGGACTACCGGTCGTGAGCATGTCGTTGAGGATGGGCTTCAACAGATCGATGGGAACGATCATGTTGATGTCCTCGGAGCGGCCGTCCTTCAGCACCTGCTGCACCTGCAGCGAGCCGATCCCGAGCAGCTTGCCACCCTGGCCGATCATGGCCGTGCCGCCCCAATGCGGGTGGCTCGGAGCCGTGAAGATGGCCTGGTCGAGCACGTACTCCCAATAGCCGGCGAACTCCTGGCGGGCGACGACGCGGGCGGCGACCGCATTCTGCCGGCCTCCGGTGCCGGCTACCACGACCTCGTCGCCGATGGCCGTGGCCGCGCTGTCGCCAAGCGGCAGGCTCGGCAGGTCCACGCTCCCCAGCGCCTGCACGAGGCCGAAGCCGGTCTCCTGGTCGAAACCGATGACGTGGCCGGGCACGACGCGACCGTTGGCGAGCCTCAGCCAGACGGTCTCGGCCTCCGTGACGAGGTAGCCGATGGTCAGGACGACACCATGATCGCCGATGAGCACACCGTGCCCGAGACGCTCCGTGCCAAGTGTTTCAGCCGTGAAGGCATCACCCGGGACGATCGTCTTCAGGCCGACGACGGACATCAGCGACTTGTCGAGATCGAACTCGTAGTTCTCGGGTCTTGGCTGCACGGCCGAGCCTCCGTGGGGGCCATAGATCAACACACAGGATAGGCGCTTCCGCGCCCGCTCACAACGGGCGAGGTCGGAGATGGGCTATCAAGCGGCTCTGGCAGTGCGGAAGGAGCCTCCGCCAACGGCTTACCGACGGGCTCATTCGATCATGCTCCCCTCGGCGCGCTCCACGGCCTCGCCCGTGTTCCTGTGGACGGTGTCGCGAATCACCCGCTCGGTGACCTCCAGGAGGTAGCTCGAAAGCGCCTCGTTGAGCTCACTGAACTCCGGCCAGAGGATGCTCTCCACGAACGACTGCGGCGCCCGGACGACGAGGGTCTGGCGCCGCATCCGCGGATAGCGGTAGGGCTCGATGCCATAGCGACGCGAAAGGGCCAGGAACAGCTTGCGAGACCACGGATCGTGGATCGAGAAGCGCATCTCGGCTGCTGCCTCGCGTTGCGAAGCCTCGCCTAGGCGGGCGCGGATTCGCTCGGCTGCAGCGCCCGCAGCATCCCGCTCTCCCTCCGTCTTCGCGCCGGCGAACAGTGCCTCGATCTTGCGCAGCTTCTCGCGAAGCTCGTCCTCACTGGTCATGCCGCTCCCCCGCTTTCCGTCCCGGGACGACCCTCGGCGCGTAGAGGTGACCTTGCCGGAGAAACTGCGCAAGTGGGCTGCTTGCCGCCTGCAGCCCGCGCCTCACGTCGAGGCTGCGTGCTCGTAGATGTCCTCCTCCTGCGCGTTGTGGATGCGCACGAGGGCCTCGATCGCCTCGATGACGCGTTGCGCGTCGCGCACGAGATAATGATCGGTGCCGGCCCCGGGGAACTCGGCAGCGAGGCGATCGAGGAGACGCGCGAGGTGCAGGATCTCGCGGTGCGCACGGCTCATGGCGCCGAGGCCGTGCCCGTCGCCGAGGTAGGTCGCAAGCTGCGGATAGACCGTGCTCTCGTCGGCGCGCTCGTGCTCGACGAGGCCGCGGACCAGCACATTGCTGTCAGCCACCAGAGATTCGATCTGACCGGGAAGCGCATCGTCGAGGGCGTCGGCGATCTCGCGGAGCCGCTCGAGGCTCGTCTGCAGGCGATCGTGCTCCTGGCGTAGTGCCACGGCCTGTGCTCTGGGCATCGATTCATGGCCCCAGCGGCGTCCGGGCCCGAGCGCCCGCAAGGCATTGAGAATGACAGCGACATCGATGCCTTCCTGGACGAGCGCACCAGCGACCGGGGTGAGCCAGCCGAAGGCGGCGAGGGTCATCGCGCCCCCGGAAAGCGCCAGACCGACGACAATGCTCTGGAGGGCGATGCCGCGGGCGCGGCGAGCGATGGCAAAAGCGTCCGCGACCCGGTCCAGCCGGTCCACCAGGATCACCACATCGGCGGCCTCGGACGATGCGCTCGCGCCACGCGCACCCATGGCGATGCCGACCGTGGCGGCGGCCAGCGCGGGAGCATCGTTGATGCCGTCGCCGACCATCGCGGTCGGGGCGAGCCGGCGCTCGATGGCGACGGCATCGACCTTGTCGGCGGGAACGCGCTCGGCGAGCACGGCGTCGAGATCGAGCGCGGAGCCGATGATCTCGGCCGCGTCGGTTCGGTCACCGGTCACCATGACGATGCGAGAGATGCCGGCGCGGCGCAGCATCTGCACGGCGCGGGGCGTCTCGCGGCGGAGCTCGTCGCCGAGAAGGATGGCGCCCACGGGCCGCCCATCGACCACGACAAACACGCTCAGCGCGGATCGCCAGGACGCGCGCCGGAGAACGCGGACCATCCATGGCTCCGGCCGCCGCACGCCGAGCACGTGCCGGTAGGAGCCTGCCACGACATGCTGCGTGCCAATGCGTCCCTCGAGGCCGGAGCCGGCGGTCTCGCGCACATCCTCGGGCATTGCCAGGGTGATGCCGCGCGACGCCGCCGCCTCGACGATGGCCGCCGCCACCACATGGTGGGACGCCTGCTCGAGCGAGCCCGCCAGGCGGAGCACCTCCTCGGGCCGCTCGCCGGGGGCGGTCTCGACGGCGATCAGGCGCGCGCCACCGACGGTGAGCGTGCCGGTCTTGTCGAGGAGGATGGTGCGTGTGACGGCCAGTGCCTCCAGCGGGCCGCCGCCCTTGATCAGAATGCCGTGGCGGGCGGCCTGTGAGACGCCCGCGATGAAGGCCACGGGAGCCGCGAGGATCAGGGGACATGGCGTCGCGGCCACCAGCACGGCGAGGCCGCGGATCGGATCGCCGGAGAAGGCCCATGCGGCACCGGCGACAACGAGCGTCAAGGGCAGCAACAACAGGGCGTAGCGGTCGGCGAGGCGCATGAACGGCGACTTGGCGGTCTGCGCCGCCGTCACGAGGCGCACGATCCCGGCGTAGGTGCTTTCGCCGGCCGTCGCCGTGGCCCGCATCTCGAACGTCTCGCCGGCGTTGACGGCGCCGCTCGGAGCGGCCTCGCCGTGATGGCGGCCGATGGGCATGGGCTCGCCGGTGAGCGCCGACTCGTCGAGCTGCGCGCTTTTTGCCAGGATAACTCCGTCGACCGGAACGATCTCGCCGGCCCGGACAAGAATGCGGTCGCCGACGATGACCCCGGCGACGGGGATGTCCTCGACCGCGGCCTCGCGGACGCGGTGCGCGAGGCGCGGCGCCCTGTCGACGAGCGACTTGAGCTCGCGCTCGGCTCGGCCGACGGCGAAATCCTCCAGCACGTTGCCGCCGGCATACATCACGGCCACGACGACACCGGCCAGCGTCTCGCCGAGAAGAACGGCTGCGGTCATGGAGACGAAGGCGATGGCGTCCACGCCGAGGCGGCCGGCGAGAAGATCGCGGAGCATCGAGACGAGCAGGCCGGCTGCCACCGGGACGGTGCCGGCGCCCCAGATCCACCTCGCGGCGGTCACGGAGCCGGCGAGCCAGGCGGCCAAGCCAGCCGCCAGCGCACCAGCTGCGACGACGATGAGGCCCAGCCGCCACGCCCGCTCGCTCAATCCAGGAAGCACGCGGCTCCTCCGCCAATCGATCCGGCACAGTCATTCCGCGGGCCGGACGACCGCTCATTGACCCCGAGCAATCCGCCGTCAGGACTTGGCCGCGAGAGATTTCAGGCGATAGAGCGCGTCGAGGGCGGCCTTGGGCGTGAGCTCGTCCGGATTGACGGCGGCAAGCGCCTTCTCGACCTCGCTCGGCTCGCTGCGCGTGACGACGAACGAGGCGGGACGGGCTGCGGCAAAGAGCGGGAGATCGTCGAGGCCGCCGGCTCCGGCGACGACCGGCCCGCCCGACCTGGCCTTGCCGCCCTTGCCCCTGGTGTCGCCCTTCTCGAGCACGGCCAGCACCTCGGCGGCGCGCTCGATGACGGCCTTGGGCAAGCCCGCGAGCTTCGCCACCTGAATCCCGTAGCTGCGATCGGCGGCGCCGCTTTTCACCTTGTGCAGGAAGACGATCTCGTCGTGCCATTCCTTGACGTCGATGGTGGCGTTGGCGACGTCCAGCAGGCGGCCGGCAAGTGTCGTCAGCTCGTGATAGTGGGTGGCGAACAGCGCCCGGCAGCGGTTGATCTCGTGCAGATGCTCGACGGTGGCCCAGGCAATGGAGAGGCCGTCGAAGGTTGCCGTGCCTCGGCCGATCTCGTCCAGGATGACGAGGCTGCGCTCGGTCGCCTGATTGAGAATGCCTGCCGTCTCGACCATCTCGACCATGAATGTCGAGCGGCCACGGGCCAGATCGTCGGAGGCGCCGACACGGCTGAACAGGCGGTCGACGAGGCCGATCCGGCAAGAGCGCGCCGGCACGAAGGAGCCCATCTGCGCCATCACCACGATCAGCGCGTTCTGGCGCAGGAACGTCGATTTGCCGGCCATGTTGGGGCCGGTCACGAGCCAGATGCGGCCGGTGGCGGTCTCCTCGAAGCCCGGCGGGCGGGCCTCGGTGCCAGCCGGCTCTGGCAGCGGCTCGGGGCGGCCGAGCACGCAGTCGTTCTCGACGAACGGACCAGCCTTCTGAGCGGCGAGCGCCTGCTCGACGACCGGATGGCGGCCGCCACGGATCTCGAAACCTGTGCCGCCGTCGAGGTCGGGGCGTACGTAGCCTTCCCGCTCGGCGAGCTCGGCGAGCGCGGCGAGGCAATCGATCTCGGCGAGCGCCGTGGCCACGTCGCCCAGCATCCGCTCGGCGTCGCGCACCTCTGCCTCGAGGCTGCCGTGCACCTCGAGCTCGATGGCGAGTGCGGTCTCGGCGGCGGAGGCGATGCGGCCCTCGGCGGCCTCCAGCTCGGCCGTCGTGAAGCGCATGGCGTTCGCCATGCTTTGCCGGTGACGGAAAACGGCATCGTGCGGAGGTGACTGCAGGGGCTTCGCCGCGAGCGCGGACGTCTCGATGTAGTAGCCGAGGATGTTGTTGTGGCGCACCTTGAGCGTCTTGACGCCGGTCGCCTCGATGTATCGCGCCTCGAGGCCTGCCATGACGCGGCGGCTGTCGTCGCGGAGCTGCAGGGCCTCGTCGAGATCGGATCGGAAGCCCGGCCGCACGAAGCCGCCGTCCCGCTTGTTGTGCACCGGCTCGTCGACGAGAGCGGCGGCCAATCTCTCGCCGAGACCCGATCCGGAGCCGGAAAGGCGGCTGACGATGCCGTCGAGATCGCCGGCTAGGCCCATGGCTCCGGCCGAGCGCTCGACGAGGGTCCGCAATGTGGAGGCGACGCCGAGACCGTCGCGGACGAGGCCCAGATCGCGCGGGCTGCCGCGGCCGAGCACGATGCGCGAGACGGCACGCGCGAGATCGGGGGCTCCGCGCAGGGCGGTGCGGACATCATCGCGCAGCGTCGCCCGCTCGATGAGAAATGCGACGGCATCGAGCCGGCC
The DNA here is from genome assembly GCA_050249405.1 of Hyphomicrobiaceae bacterium. Classification (GTDB taxonomy): domain Bacteria; phylum Pseudomonadota; class Alphaproteobacteria; order Rhizobiales; family Hyphomicrobiaceae. The sequence continues at coordinate 13,601 of JBFWQN010000088.1, forward strand.
GGCGATGCGCTTCAAATCGCCAAGAGGGCTCGCGATGCGGGCGGCCAGCTCGCGGGCGCCGGCGCCGGTGACGGTGCGGTCGAG
>JBFWQN010000089.1:0-13640 GCA_050249405.1 Hyphomicrobiaceae bacterium
CTGCTTTCGAGCACCGCGCCAGTGCCTGCCGCTCCCCGTGGCCGAACGGCCTGCGCGTGGCCGTGCGCGATGCCGGCGATCAGGGTTGCTGCGTCACGGTCGAGGCGACGACAGCGGCGACGGCGCCCTTGTCCTCGGTGGTCGGCGACATGGCGGCGGGCGTGGACATGCTGCCCCCTACCCCCTCGATCTGGGCAAGCCACTGCGCCGTGCGGGGATAGTCGGGATCGACCTTGAACCTCACGGTCGGCGCAAAGCCATCGGCGCGGGCAATCGCCTGAGCCACCAGCTTCCTGAACTCGGGCACATCGAAATAGGAGGCGTGCACCAGCTCCTTCCAGGTGAAATAGGTGGTGATGGCCGAATCGGCCGTGTGCTTCGGCTCGACCGAGGCGAGCTGGCCGATGGCTCGGCGGAACTTGGCCAGCGACTGGCTGGCGATGCCATTGGAGTAGGCCGTCACCAGCTCGCCGAGCGACTCGGGCAGCCGCGGCGGAGAGCGCTCGACCCAGCCCGGCCGGTCGACGGCCCCGAGAGCGATCTCACCCTCGGTGTCGTTGCCGAACGCGGCCCGCTTCACCTCGTCGTTGGTGATGCGGTTGAGAGCGACGCTCGTCGCGTGGCTGAGGAGCCGCGCAAGGGTCCGGATCGCCAGCATCAGCAGAAGCGCGACGAGGCCGAAGATGACCGGCACCAGCACCGCGGGGATCAACAGTCTCAGCAGCCAGTTCTCACGCCCGTCGAGCCCCTCTCCGCCGATCGCCCAGGACAGCTCGTCGGTGACGAGATGCAGCAGCAGGCCGCTGTTGATGCGCAGATCGCGGCCACCGCCGCACAGCTGGCCGCCCTCGCACGGCTGCCCGTCCTTCTCGAAGAACCTCTGGCGGAAGCGCAGCCCTCGCTCGGCCTCGCGCAGCTTCGGATAGCGCGCCTCGAGCTGCTGCCGCGCCTGGCGATAATCCTGCCACACGGCGCGCCTGGCCGCCTCGTCCCGGGGGCCGGACGCTCGCGACTCGCGAAGCCGGCTGGCGGCCTCGCGCAAGGCCTTCTCCGCACCGGCGTGGGCCGAGATGTCGTAGACGTTCTGCTTCAGCCAGCCACCCAGCCCGACCATGGCCCCGGGTGAGGTCAGCACGAGCAGATAGAGGAGCGGCAGCGCGACCACCGACAGCATGGTGATCGCCTGCACGGCAAACGCCTTGTCGAAAAAGTAGAGCTTGGCACCCGGGAGAAAGGCGAGACCCTGCACGGCCTCGTCGTCCGTGTGCGTGAGAGACAGCCAGCGGGGACCGAACAGCTTGCGGGCGCGCTCCCGGACCGAGGCCCGGTGATGGAGCAGGGAGCGGCCGTCCAGGTAGCGGAGCACGACATAGAAAAACAGGATCGGCAGGCTCATCATCGTGCCCGTAACCGCGAGCACGCCGGGGAAGGTCGAGCCGAACAGCATGCGCCCGGACGAGATCGACTCGGCCAGGATGTAGACGATGAACATCATCATCAGCATCAGCGAGGCGACGAACACCACCTTGCGCAGCAGATCCAGGCGCTGGAAGAGCAGCGGCTCCTTCCTGAGCGAGACGAACGGCGTGCCGACCGTGATCCAGCGCTTGAGCCCGCCGAGCGGCCGCGCCCTGGCGGCGCTCTCGAGCATCGCCCAGCCCATCACCGAGCCGCCGTGGCTGTGCCCGACGACGCAGTAGGGCTCGCCCGCCGCCTCTAGGCTCTCGAGCTCGGCCAGCAGCTTGCGCCCGGCCTCGCGACGGACCAACTCGCTGTTGTCGCCGCTCCATTCGAAGCGAGTGACCTCCAGCCTGCCCGAGCCCACCCCTGGCGCCGCGGCCAGCAGGTCGCGCATGTCCTGCTCGAAGGCCGATCCCTCCTGCCACCACTGGCGCTCGCCCGGCCCGGGTCCGCCACTGCTTGAGTCGCTCTGCTCATGGGCGAAGGTGCCGTGCACCGTGACGATCGTCGCCATGCATCCCTCCCGCCATCCGAGCGCCGCCTGGGCGACCAGCTGCCACCGGCGGCGCGCCGAGCGTGCCGCTTCGCGGGCCATTACCCTCGCGATGTGATCGTTTTGCGGCCAACGCCCGTGGGGAGCGGGCGCCGCACTACTCCTTGTCGCGCTTGGCCTCGAGAATCTCGACCATGCGCTTGTCGACGTAGTCGCCGACGAGACCTTTCATCTCCTCGAGCTGGTCGGCGAAAAAGTGATTGGCGCCGGCGATCACCTGGTGCTCGATCTTGATGCCCTTCTGCGTCTTGGTCTTGACCGCGAGCTCTGCGACCGAGCTCCACGGCACGACCTTGTCCTTCTCGCCGCTGATGACGAGGCCGGACGACGGGCAGGGAGCGAGGAAGTTGAAATCGTACATGTTGGCCGGCGGCGCGATGCAGATGAAGCCGTCGATCTCCGGGCGCCGCATCAGCAGCTGCATGGCGATCCAGGTGCCGAACGAGACGCCCGAGATCCAGCAGGAGCGCGAATCCGGATTTTGCAGCTGCAGCCAGTCGAGCGCCGAGGCGGCGTCCGCCAGCTCTCCCGGACCGTTGTCGAAATAGCCCTGGCTACGGCCGACACCACGGAAATTGAAGCGCAGCACGGAGAAGCCGCGCTCCACGAACGAGTAGTAGATGTTGTAGACGATCTGGTTGTTCATCGTCCCGCCGAATTGCGGGTGCGGATGCAGCATCAGCGCGATCGGACTGTCGATGCGACCGGCATGGTGGTAGCGGGCCTCGATGCGGCCGGCTGGGCCATTGATGATGATCTCGGGCATCGTTCGGTCATTGCCTCGTCGGGTGTTGTCTCGTCGGTGTTCTCGTTGGCCCTGCTCGTGCAGGCCCGCCGCACCGCCTGGCGCGGGGCTCGTCACCCCTACGCCTCAGCCAGGAGCCGATTTTCCGGCGTCTGGAAAATACTTGACTGCCTCGCTCGGAATTTCCATATAGCGGAGGCGTTGAGACCGTTCCAGAAAGCTGTCGTGGCAGGGCGTATTCGCCGATGCCGCCAGCAGCCGGGTCGCGGTTCATAGCACGTCGCCGGCTTGGCGGCGCAAGCACTTTCGTTCGGAGTCGAGGCGTGGAGCTGAACACACGAGGTCGATATGCGGTGATGGCGATGGCCGATCTCGCCCGGCAGGGCGGAGAGCATGCCGTTCCGCTATCGCAGATCTCGGATCGCCAGCGCATTACCGTCGCCTACCTCGAGCAGCTTTTCCAGCAGCTGCGTCGCGCGGGTCTCGTGGACAGCGCACGCGGACGGGCCGGCGGCTACAAGCTGGCCCGGGCAGCCCGCAGCATCACGGTGGCCGAGGTGATGGCCGCCGTCGACGAGGGCACGCGAATGACGCGCTGCATGGGTCTGCAAGGGGAAACCTGCATGGCCGGCGAAAGCGGCGAGAGATGCCTCACCCACAACCTCTGGGAGGCGCTCGGCGAGGAGATCGCCACCTTCCTCGGACGCATCTCGCTGCAGGATGTCATCGACGGGCTGCCGGGCCGCGCCCCGGGCGAGGCGCCACGTGCGCCCGGCGAGCAGGCCTGGGCCGATGCCTCACCGGACGGCGTGCGATGAGGCCGGCCACCCGGACATATCTCGATTGCAATGCTACGGCGCCACTCCGGCCCGAGGCGCGGGCAGCCATGCTCGGCGGGCTCGAGCTAAACGGAAACCCGTCCTCCGTGCATGCCGAGGGCCGCGCCGCCCGCGCCGCCGTGGAGACCGCACGCGAGCAGGTCGCTGCCCTGGTCGGGGCTGATCCGTCCGAGGTCGTGCTCACCAGCGGCGCGACAGAGGCCAATGCTATCGTTCTCGCAGGGAAGCCCTGGGCGAGCATCGTCTCCTCGGGCATGGAGCATCCCTCCGTGGCCGAGGCCGCGGGCACCCGGCCGGGACTCCTGATCGCGGCGCAGCCCGATGGCCGGGCGGCCATCGACGACGAGCTGGCGCCGATGCTGGCGGCCTCGACAGTGGATGCGTCCGGCGAGCGATGGGAGCTTCCGGCACCGCTGCTGGTCAGTCATCATCTCGCCAACGGCGAGACCGGTGTCGTGCACGACGTGACGTGGCTGGCCGCGATCTGCCGCGCCGTCCGCCCCGATGCCGTCGTTCACACCGATGCGACGCAGGCCGTGGGCCGCATTCCCGTCGACCTCGCCGGACTTGGCGTCGATGCCTTGACGATATCGAGCCACAAGCTTGGCGGGCCGAAGGGCGTCGGAGCGCTGATCGTCCGGGACCATATCTCGCTGGCGCCCTTGATGTTGGGGGGCGGACAGGAGCGACGCCTTCGGCCAGGAACCGAGAACATTGCGGCCATCGCCGGCTTCGGCGCCGCCGCGGAAGCCGTGCAGAGGCAGCTGCAGAGCGAGGCCCGACGCATGGCCGCGCTGCGCGATCACCTGGAGGCCGCCGTTCAGGAAATGACGCCGGCAGCGGTGATCGTCGGCCGCGACGCGCCACGGCTGCCCAATACATCGTGCATCAGCCTGCCGGGACGGACGTCGGAGATGCTGGTCATCGCGCTCGATCTCGCGGGGATCGCGGTCAGCGCCGGGTCGGCCTGCTCGTCCGGCAAGGTGGCCGAGAGTCCGACGCTCGTTGCGATGGGCCTCGACCGGGCCACGCGGCGAGGCGCCATTCGCCTGAGCCTCGGCTGGTCCACATCTGAGACGGATGTCGCCGCTTTTCTCGCGGCCTGGAAGAGCATCGCGGTCACCCACCGGGCAGCCGCTTGACGATGACACACAGGGACGACTCATGCCCGCAGTGAGAGATACGGTCGAGCAGGTGCGCGCGCTCGACGTCGACAAGTACAAGTACGGCTTCGAGACGACCATCGAGAGCGTCAAGGCCCCGCTGGGCCTCGACGAGAGCACGGTGCGTTTCATCTCGGAGAAGAAGGGCGAGCCCGATTGGATGCTGGCGTGGCGGCTGGAGGCTTTCCAGCGCTGGCTGGTCATGACCGAGCCGACCTGGGCCAAGGTCGACTTTCCGCGCATCGACTACCAGAGCCTCTATTACTATTCGGCGCCGAAATCGACGGCAGGCCCGACCTCGCTGGACGAGGTCGATCCGGAGCTTCTCAAGACGTACGCAAAGCTCGGCATCCCGCTGAAAGAGCAGGAGATCCTCGCGGGCGTGCGCAAGCAGGGGGAGCCCTCGGGCCTGGACGAGGCTGACGGCTACCAGAGCATGGCCGGTCGGGTCGCGGTGGATGCCGTGTTCGACAGCGTGTCGGTGGTCACCACATTCCGCAAGGAGCTGGCCAAGGCCGGCGTGATCTTCTGCTCGATCTCCGAGGCGATGCGCGAGCATCCCGAGCTCGTCCGCAAGTATCTGGGCTCGGTCGTACCCCAATCCGACAACTATTACGCAGCGCTCAACTCGGCCGTATTCTCGGACGGATCGTTCGTCTACGTGCCGCCGGGCGTCCGCTGCCCGATGGAGCTCTCGACTTACTTCCGTATCAACGAGCGCAATACCGGCCAGTTCGAGCGCACGCTCATCATCGCCGACAAGGGCGCCTATGTGTCCTACCTCGAGGGCTGCACGGCACCGATGCGGGACGAGAACCAGCTGCATGCGGCAGTCGTCGAGCTGGTCGCGCTGGACGACGCCGAGATCAAGTACTCGACGGTGCAGAACTGGTATCCGGGCGACAAGGAAGGCCGGGGCGGGGTCTACAATTTCGTGACCAAGCGCGGCGACTGCCGCGGCCGCAACTCCAAGATCAGCTGGACCCAGGTCGAGACCGGCTCGGCTATCACCTGGAAGTACCCGTCCTGCATTCTGCGCGGCGACGGCTCCAGGGGCGAGTTCTACTCGATCGCCATATCGAACGGCCGTCAGCAGGTGGACAGCGGCACCAAGATGATCCACCTTGGCCGCGACACCTCGAGCCGCATCATTTCCAAGGGCATCGCGGCCGGACAATCGCAGAACACCTACCGCGGCCTCGTATCGGCGCACCGGAAGGCAACCAATGCCCGCAATTTCACCAATTGCGACAGCTTGCTCATCGGCAACCGTTGCGGCGCACATACCGTGCCTTACATCGAGGCCAAAACGGCCTCGGCGCATTTCGAGCACGAGGCGACGACGTCCAAGATCTCGGACGACAAGCTGTTCTATTGCCGCCAGCGCGGCCTGTCCGCCGAGGAGGCGGTGGCCCTCATCGTCAATGGCTTCGTGCGCGACGTGCTCCAGCAGCTGCCGATGGAGTTCATGGCCGAGACGCAGAAGCTCATCGGCATCAGCCTCGAGGGAAGCGTGGGATGATGCGGCCGCCGCGGCGCCCTTCGCGGGGCGGGCGGCGGGCGGGATTGCTGGTGCAATCGTCGCGCACGGCCGTCGGCTATAGGACGGGCGCGAGTTTGCCGAAGGCTGCCGGCCGGGCAGGGGACAAGCCCGGCATTTCATGCGGCTGGAGGCCACCAAGGGCACGGTGCGAGGGCACTGCGCTCACGGGACCGGAGACAACTCCGGCTCGACGACGGGAGTGAAACCGATGGGGCTTGGCCAACGAGGGCGGGCCCAGTTCATGGAGACAACGTATGAGCGACGCAGCTGGTTTCGGTGCGATGGTACAGACGGCAAGGCTGCTGAGGGACATCGATGCGGACGAGTGCCAGCGCCGCAATGCGCTCTCCAACAAGCGCGTTGACCTGCGCCTGAGCCAGGGCTCCCGCGTGACCGTGCTCGAGAGCCTCGACCAGGGCCGCGCATTTCTCGTCGAGTTCGGCGAGCGCGCGCCCGAGACCTGCGATTGGCTGGGCGTCCTCTATCCGGCCGAGATCGAGTTCGACGGCCGCGCCTAGCACGGTACGGCTCCCGGGATACCACCGGGACATGCGCGGCCCGCCGAGGGGACGGCTGGTTGCGCGGCAACACCAACGGAAGCCGGGCTCGTGCGTTGTCCAGGCAATCGCCGGCCCGCTGCGACATCAGGGAGACCATTGAATGCTCGAGATTCGGGACCTTCACGTCCGTATCGCCGACGACGGCCGCGAGATCCTGAAGGGGATCAGCCTCACCGTGCCGAAGGGCGAGGTGCATGCGATCATGGGGCCCAACGGCTCGGGCAAGTCCACACTGTCCTACGTCATCGCCGGACGCGCCGACTACGAGGTGACCGCCGGCGACATCCTGTGGGACGGCCGCTCCCTGCTCGGCATGGAGCCGGACGAGCGCGCGGCGGCCGGCGTGTTCCTCGCCTTCCAGTACCCGCTCGAGATTCCGGGCGTCGCCACCATGACGTTCCTGCGCACCGCCCTCAACTCGCTCCGCAAGAAGCGGGGCGAGCCGGAGGTGACCACGCCGGCCTTCCTGAAGCTCATTCGTGGCAAGGCGGCCGAGCTCGGCGTCGTCGACGAGATGCTCAAGCGGCCCCTCAACGTCGGCTTCTCGGGTGGCGAGAAGAAGCGCATGGAGGTGCTGCAGATGGCGATGCTGGAGCCGCGCCTCTGCGTTCTGGACGAGACCGACTCCGGCCTCGATATCGACGCCATCCGGATCGTCGCCGAGGGCGCCAACCGGCTGCGTAGCCCGGATCGCGCCATGCTCGTCATCACGCACTACCAGCGCCTGCTCGACTACATCGTGCCGGACAAGGTGCACGTGCTGTCGGGTGGCCGCATCGTCCAGACCGGCGGCAAGGAGCTGGCGCTCGAGCTCGAGCGCTCGGGCTACGCCAGCTTCAAGGGCAAGGCAGCCTAGCCCTGCCGCATCCGAGCGCCCTGCCCGGCCGGTGCGCCGGCGGGCCGATCAGCAAGAACACGTTGGGATGGTCATGACCACGACGCTCGAGCGGACCGATGCAGAGGAGCAGCTGGCACGTCAGTTTGCCGGCGTGGCTTCCGAGCTGCCGGGGGGCGGATGGGTTCCCGAAGCGCGCCGGCACGCGATGGAGGTGTTCCGGCGCGAAGGGCTGCCGCACCGCCGGGTGGAGGAGTGGAAATACACGGATTTGCGCTCGCGGCTGGCGCACGCCTATCCACCCGCCAGCTGCGCTTCTCTGCGCATCGACGACCGGTTGCTCGCCACGCTTCTCGGCCCCGAGCTTGCCGGGCTCGACTGCATTCGCATCGTCCTGGTGAACGGCCGGCTAGCCGGCCGCCTCGATGGCGGCGGTGCGCTCGCGTCCGATCAACTCCGCATCGGCTGTCTCGCAGCCATGCTGGGAGAGGCGGGCTCGTCCCACGGCTGGATGCAGCGTCATTTCGCGCCCACCGCATCCGGCGACAACCTCGACCCCGTGCTCGCCCTCAACACCGCTTTCGTCACTGACGGCGTCGTCGTGCACGTCGCCGACGGCTTCCATCCGGCAATGCCAATTCACATCGTATCTATCACCGATGCCGACGAGGGGGCGGCTGTCGCAACGCGGAACCTCGTGAAGGTGGGCCGCGGCGCGCGCGCCGTCGTCATGGAGAGCCACATCGGTCTCGGCGCGGCAGCCGACAAGCGCCAGGCCACGGCCGTGACGCAGATCGCCGTGGAGGAAGCAGGCGAGCTGCACCATATCCAGCATCTGGCCGGCGGCGCCGACGCGGTTCATCTCGGCCGCTGGGATATCGACATCGGGCGTGATGCAACCTATCGCGGCTTCCAGCTCAGCACCGGCGTCGGCCTGGCCCGTCTCGAGTCGCATGTGCGGTTCTCCGGCCCCGACGCCAAGCTGGACCTCTCGGGCCTGATGCTGGGCCGTGGCCGCGACCACATCGACACGACGCTCGTCATCGACCACACGACCACGGGCTGCGAGAGCCGCGAGCTGTTCCTGGCCGTGCTCGACGACCGTGCCCGTGCCGTGTTCCAGGGCAAGGTCGTGGTGGCTCCCGAGGCCCAGAAGACCGACGGGAAGCAGATGGCCCGGTCGCTGATGCTGTCGGAGGACGCCGAGTTCGATTCCAAGCCCGAGCTCGAGATCTACGCGGACGACGTGGCCTGCGGGCATGGCTCCACCGCTGCCGAGCTCGATCCCGACATGCTGTTCTACCTCCGCTCGCGCGGCATCCCGCTCGACGATGCCCGCTCCATGTTGATCGAGAGCTTCGCGGCGGGCGCGCTCGACAAGATCGAGGACGAGACCATTCGCGAGGCCGCTCGGTCGCTGGCGCTCGGCTGGCTCCGTGTCGCCGAGCCCAAGACTCGAGGGACGCCACGATGACCGTCGCAGCAGCAAACTCGTCTGGGCCGCTCGACGTGGACAAGGTGCGTGCCGACTTCCCCATCCTCGCGCGCGAGGTCTACGGCAAGCCGCTCGTCTACCTCGACAATGGCGCCTCGGCACAAAAGCCCAAGGTGGTGCTCGACGCCATCGCGCATGCCTACGGGCACGAGTACGCCAACGTCCATCGCGGCCTGCACTACCTCTCGAACACGGCGACACAGAAATTCGAGGAGGCGCGCGAGATCACCCGCCGCTTTCTCAATGCCGGCTCCGAGAACGAGATCATCTTCACGCGCAACTCGACCGAGGGCATCAATCTCGTCGCCTCGAGCCTCGGTGCCTCCTTCCGCGAAGGCGACGAGATCGTGGTCTCCATCATGGAGCACCATTCGAACATCGTACCCTGGCACTTCCTGCGCGAGCGGCGCGGCTGCGTGCTCAAGTGGGCGCCGATCACCGGTACCGGCGAGCTCGATATCGAGGCTCTTGACCAGTTGATCGGCCCGCGCACGCGCCTCGTCGCCATCACGCACATGTCGAACGTGCTCGGCACCGTCACCCCTGCGAAGGAGATTGTCCGCCGCGCCCACGCCAAGGGCGTGCCGGTGCTGCTCGATGGCAGCCAGTCGGCCGTGCATCTGCCGATCGACGTGCAGGACCTCGACTGCGATTTCTTCGTGTTCACGGGCCACAAGGTGTATGGACCGACCGGCATCGGCGTCCTCTACGGCAAGGAGAAGCAGCTTGCCGCCATGCAGCCGTTCCTCGGCGGCGGCGAGATGATCGAGCTGGTCACCACCGACACCGTCACCTACGCCGGCCCCCCGCATCGGTTCGAGGCGGGCACGCCGCCGATCGTCGAGGCCATTGGTCTCGGCGCGGCGCTCGACTATATGATGACCATCGGACGCGATCGCGTCGCGGCGCACGAGGCCGATCTCGCCCGCTACGCCCATGAGCGGCTCGGGGGCATGAACTGGCTGAAGGTTTACGGCCACGCCCCCGGCAAGGGTGCGATCGTCGCGTTCAACATCGACGGGCTTCACCCGCACGACGTCTCGACCATCATCGACCGCTCGGGAGTCGCAGTGCGGGCGGGGCACGCGTGCGCCCAGCCGCTGATGGCGCATCTCGGCGTCACCGCCGTCTGCCGGGCCTCGTTCGCGATGTATAATACCCGTGCCGAGGTCGATGCGCTGGCGGACGCACTGGTCAAAGCCCACGACTTCTTCGCTTGAGAGCAGTTCTATGGATTCGAAGCCCGTGGAGAGAGACGTGATGGACCTCGGCGCCGCCGATCTCGCGGCCCCGCCGCCCAATGCCGTGCGCGCTCCGCCTGTCGGGAGCGGCGGCACGCCGGTCGAAGGATCGAAGCTCTCGCAGGAGGAGCTCGACCAGCTCACCGCCGAAATCGTGCTGGCCCTGAAGTCGGTCTACGATCCCGAGATCCCGGCCGACATCTACGAGCTTGGCCTCATCTACAAGATCGACATCGAGGACGACCGCTCGGTGGCCGTCGAGATGACGCTGACCGCTCCCGGATGCCCCGTGGCCGGGGAGATGCCGGTGTGGGTGGAGAATGCGGTCTCGGCCGTGCCGGGCGTCAAGGGATGCACCGTCACCCTCACCTTCGAGCCGCCGTGGGATCAGAGCCGCATGTCCGACGAGGCCCGGCTGGCGCTGAATATGTTCTGAGCACCGTGGCACGGCGCGAGCGTGCGTCCGAATGCCCGGCCGGGGTCGAGCCGCCGCCATGATTCCCGTCACCGTGCTCACCGGCTTTCTCGGCAGCGGCAAGACCACGCTTCTCGCGCGCCTCGTCCAATCACCGCAGTTCGCCCGCACGGCCGTCATCGTCAACGAGCTCGGCGAGGTCGGCATCGACCACCACCTCGTCGAGGTGGCAGAGGAGAGCTTCGTCAAGCTCGACACGGGTTGCATCTGCTGCGAGGCACGAGGCGACATCGAGGCGGCGCTTGCCGATCTCGTCGCCCGCCGCCGGAACGGCGCGCTGCCGCCGTTCGAGCGCATCGTGATCGAGACCTCGGGAGCCGCCGACCCCGCCCCGCTGCTCAATGCCGTGATGGCCGAGACGGGCCGCGACGGGGCCATCGTGCTCGACGGCGTGGTGACGACGGTCGATGCGGTCAACGGCCGGGCCACTCTCCTGCGGGAGCCTCAGTCCGTGCGGCAGGTGGCGGTCGCGGACCGGCTGGTGATCACCAAGACCGATCTTACCGGCGGCTCGCATGACCCGGCGCTCTTGGCGCATCTCGACGCCCTCAATCCGCGCGCCGCACGCCTCGTCGCCATCGATGGCGATATCGCTGCGGCAGCGTTGATCGGCGACAGCGGCGCCGGTGGAGCCAGCGCAGAATGGCGCGCCGCGCTGCAGGTCATGCCACCACCCGCGCCGCACGATGCCGAGATCGGCTGCATCGTCGTGCGACGTACGGACCCGTTGCCGGCTGTCTCGCTCACGCTGCTGCTCGAGGCGCTGGCCGACCATTGCGGGTCCGATCTGCTGCGGCTGAAGGGCATCGTGCATGTGGCCGAGCAACCTGACCGGCCGGCCGTCGTCCACGGCGTGCAGCACGTCTTCCATGCTCCGCGCTGGCTCGACCGCTGGCCGTCCGAAGACCACTCCACGCGCCTCGTGCTGATCGGACGGGGTCTCTCGCGGCTGTGGGTCGAGAGCCTGATCGATGCGCTCGTGGCCGAGGTGACGGAGATCGCGGCTCAGCCGGTTGTGTAGCCCGCACGCCTGCTGGCCGCCTGGAGCGTGTTGCGCAGCAGGCAGGCGATGGTCATGGGGCCAACGCCACCCGGCACCGGCGTGATCGCTCCGGCGACGGCCTTGGCCTCGTCGAACGCCACGTCGCCCACGAGGCGGCTCTTGCCTGCCTCGCCCGGCACCCGGTTGATGCCCACGTCGATGACGATCGCTCCGGGCTTGATCCAGTCGCCGCGCACCATCTCGGGACGCCCGACCGCCGCGACGACGAGATCGGCACGCCGGACGACGGCGGCGAGATCGCGCGTGCGCGAATGCGCGATCGTCACCGTGCAGTCCTCGCGCAGCAGGAGTTGCGCCACCGGCTTGCCGACGATCGTCGAGCGCCCGACCACGACCGCCTCGAGGCCGGCGAGGCTCGGCCGGACACTTTTCGCGAGCAGGATGCAGCCGAGCGGCGTGCAGGGAACCAGGCACGGGCCCCCGGTGACGAGACGCCCGGCATTGACCGGGTGGAACCCGTCCACGTCCTTCGCCGGGTCGATCGCCTCGATGACGGCACCTGCGTCGAGCCCCTTTGGCAATGGCAGCTGCACCAGGATGCCGTCCACCGCCGGATCGCGATTGAGCGCTTGCACGAGCGCCAGCAGGTCGGCCTGGGACGTGTCGGCCGGGAGACGGTGCTCGATCGAGCGCATCCCGGCCTCGATCGTCTGGCGCCCTTTGGATTTGACGTAGACATGGCTTGCCGGATCGTCGCCGACCAGCACGACCGCGAGGCCGGGCGCCTGCCCGGCCCTCGCCGCGAATCGCACCACCCCCTCCGCAACCTCGCGGCGCAGCGTCTCGGCCAGCGCCTTGCCGTCGATCAGCTCAGCCTCGGCCATCGAACCCTCCTGCGGCTTTCATCGCGCTGCACGCGCAGCTCTAACGGCCGACCGGCCGGCATGGAACGCGACCACAGGGCGCTCCGTGTCGAACGGATGGCGCGGCTGACGTCAGGCCACGCCCAGCTTCGTGGCAGCCCGGGCTGCCAGCAAGGTTGCATCCCCCACGACGGCCAGCGTCTTCACCCGGGACTTGCCCCCGGCCACCAGTGTCACCGCACTTTTTGCGACATCGAGCCAATCCGCGACGAGGCGTGCCACGGCATCGTTGGCGGCACCATTCTCGGGAACGGCGCGCACGCGCGCCTTGAGGGCCGGCCCCTCGGCCGTGGCCTCCACGCCTTCGACGGCGTCGCGCGACGCCTTCGGCGTCAGCCGCACGCGCACCAGCAGTCCACCACCGGTGCCGGGTCGCCACGGCAGCTCGGCAGACATCAGACGAAGAGCTTTGCAATGTTCGGCAGCACGACCGACTGCACGAAGAAGCAGCCCAGCAGCAGGAAGATCGGCGAGATGTCGATGCCGCGGAGATCCGGGAGGATGCGCTGCACGAAACGCCGAATCGGGCGCAGCAGCGGCTCGGTCAGGGCGCCCACCGCATCCCATATGGTGCGCACCACGGGGTTGTAGAGATTGATCACATTGAAGCTGATCAGCCAGCTCATGATCACCCCGGCGATCACGACATATGTGTAGAGCGTAATGATATAGCTGATGAAGCTGAGGAGCTCGATCATGGGATCCCGCGTCGTGTGCCCTGGCCGCCGGCCACACTTAGCCGTGGCCATACCTCCTAGCAAGCATGGTCGAGCGATTCGCACACGGTAGGCCTTGCCGACATGC
>JBFWQN010000090.1:0-13597 GCA_050249405.1 Hyphomicrobiaceae bacterium
CGAGGCCTGCTTCCGGAAGCGGGCGCTGCGATTGCTCGGTGCCGCGCCCATCCAGTCGGCTGAAGCCGCCGCCCCGGCGATCCAGGCCGGGGCCGAGCCTCAGGTCAGCGCACCCGCACGTAGGTGACGCCGTTCAGAACGAACGAGGGCTGGCCACGATAGGGGCTGCCCGGCGGCAGGTAGACGACGCCGTTCGGAGCGCGGCGGACCTTCGGCTGCTGGGCCGTAGACCACGGCTGCGACCACGGATTCGCCGGCTGCTGCCAATTGGCGGCCTGACGCGTGCGCGGCGGCGTCTCGCGCTTGGCGATACGAGCGGCCGGCGGCGTGCCGATCACGGAGATGCGCGTGCGCCCGAAGCCATGCTTGTGGACCAGCGCGAAGAAGCGCGCCGCGTTGGCAGGGGCGAGGCGGACGCAGCCGTGGGAGGCGGGCTGGCCGAGCAGCCCGACGCTCTGCGTCCCGTGCACGGCGACGCCCCCCGAGAAGAACACGGCATGCGGCATGGGGGCATTGTCGTACTTCTTCGAGTACCACATGCGCGAGGCCCACTGCGGGCGAAAGACGCCGCGGGGCGTCGGGTAGCCCGAGCGCCCGGACGAGATCGGCCACGAGTCCTGGGATTTCCCGTCGTACGTGAGGTGCATCCGCTGGGCGGTCAGGTCGATCGTGACGCGCAGGGACGGCTCGACCGCCCTCGGCTGCGCCGGGCGGGCGGTGGCCTCGGCGGCGGTGGTCGTCACGGATGCCGCCGTGTCTTGCGGGAGGGCCTCGGCTGGCTTGGCGGCCGGCACTGCCGAGCGAGCCGCGAGGTCGACGACGGCTGTCGGCTTGGGTGCCGGGCTTTCGCCACCGGCGTTGGCGGCACGCTCCTCTGCCGACGCGGCAGACAGGGATAGCAATCCGGCCGCAACGGTGGCCAGCAACGACGTTGCCCGCATGAGTAGCTCCTACGCGATACAGGGGAAGCGTCAGGGACTTTATCGGAGGAGTTCTGCCGTCAGGTTAAGCCGCCTTGATCCGCGCGAAGGCTGCGAGCGCCGCTGCCCGCGCCAGCTTGTGGTCGACGATCGGGCGCGGATACGTCTCTCCGAGCACCACGCCAGCGGCCGACAGGACGCCGGCGGGCGCCTCGAACGGCGCGTGGATATGGGGCACTGGAAGCCGGGCGAGCTCGGGCACGTTGGCGCGCACGTAGGCACCCTCCGGATCGAACGTGAGCCCCTGCTTCACAGGGTTGAAGATGCGGAAAAAGGGAGCGGCATCGGCTCCCGAGCCGGCCACCCACTGCCAGCTCGCGGCGTTGTTGGCGAGGTCGGCGTCGACCAGGGTGTCCCAGAACCAGGACTCGCCCTGCTGCCACGGCACCAGCAGATCTTTCACCAGGAAGGAGGCGACCACCATCCGCACACGATTGTGCATGTAGCCGGTGCGCCAGAGCTCACGCATTCCGGCATCGACGATCGGGTAGCCCGTCAGTCCTTGCCGCCAGGCGGTGAAGGCTGCCTCATCGGGCTGCCAGGGGAAATCCGAGAACTCAGGCCGGAACGGCTGCTCGGGCAAATGGGGGGCGTGGTGGAGCAGATGATAGGAGAACTCGCGCCACAGCAGCTCGCGGCGAAACTTGGCGACGCTCTCGGCCGCCCCCCTGCCGGCGGTCGCCGACGGTGCGACGGCATGCCAGCAGGTGGCCGCGCTCACCTCGCCGAAGTGGAGGTGCGGCGAGAGCCGCGAGGTGCCGGCCACATCGGGCCGATCGCGCATCGCCTTGTATCCGCCGACCTTTCCGCGGCAGAAATCGGCGAGGCGCTCTTTTGCGCCCGCCTCCCCGGGCGTCCACGCTTCGCGCAGGCCCCCGGCCCAGTCCGGGCGTGTCGGCAACAGGTCCAGGCTCTCGATAGTCACGCTTTCCGGCCAGCGTCGGGGCGCCGGGACGTGCTCCGGCGGCGGCAGCGGCACCCGAGGCTCGCCCAACTGGTCGATGGCCCTCGCGAAGGGAGAGTAGACGCGGAACGCCTCGCCCGCCTGGGTGCGCACCGTCTCCGGCTCATGGAGGAGCGTCCCCGCATAGCGCCGGAGCTCGACTCCGTCCCCGGCCAGCGCCTCCCGCATCTCCGCCTCCAATCGGCTGGCCCACGGCTCGAAGGATCGGGAAAGGTAGACTGCGGAAGCTTTGGTCTCGGCCGCGGTCTGCCGCACGACAGCGGCCGTCGGGCCTCGTCGCACGACCAGGCGCGATTCCGCCGCCTCGAACGACCGGGCAAGCCTCGGCAGGCTGATGCCGAGCCACCAGCGGCTTGCCCCACCCATGCGCCAGCGGCCCGGGGTCTCGTCGTCCAGCACATAGAGCGGGATCACCGGCCGCCCGCTTCCGACGGCAGCCGTGAGGGCCGGGTGATCGGCGAGGCGGAGGTCCTGACGCAGCAGCAGGACGACAGGGCGGTCGGTCACGCGGGTCCTCGTCGATCGTTGCTCGACCACAACGTATCGCACCCGCGCCGGGTTCGCCGAGCGCGGCGACCGTCAATCGAGCCTATAATTGAAGCTCACCGAGATGCGCGCCGTCGCGGCGCCATTCATCGGCACGTCGTGCCGCAGCCAGCTCTCCCACAGCAGCAGCGTGCCGGGGCGCGGCGCGACGGACACGAACGGCTGTGCATCGCGCGCAGCCCGGGCGCGACGGGGCGGCGCCGCCATCATCATCGGCAACCGGGGATCCTCGAAACGGATGGCTCCCGCCCCGTCGGGCACCTCGACGTAGTAGGTGCCGCTCACCACGGAATGCGGATGGATGTGCGCCGCATGATGACCGCCCGGCTCGAGCACGTTGATCCAGATGCTGTCGGCGATCAGCTTGCGCTTGCCGAGATCCATATCGGCGGCCTTGGCGAGCTCCTCGACGTGCGGGTCGATCGAGACCAGCAGATCGGCGAAGGCCGGCGAGCGCCATGCGAGGTCGTCGAGCGAGGCATAGGACGTATAGCCCTTGTAGCCATTGGCGCGGCACCAGGCTTGCCCCGCCTCGTCGTCGGAGGCGATCGACAGGCAGGCGCCTTTCAGCTCCTCGAGCAGTCGCTTGCCGGCGCCGCGGCTGGCGATCTCGGCGCGGTATATGCGGGTCGCGAACAGGGTTTCGATGGTTGCCATGCGTCGCCGATAGCGCAGCCCGCGCGGGCCGTCAAAGGACCTGTCCGCCACATCTCGGAACGATCGGCCGCGCGGCGGGGTTTTTCGCCAGCAGCATGGCCGGATGTCGCGTGCCGAGCCCGGGAGCGAAGCTCATGAAGGTGATTTTCGGATTTCTGCTCGCCTGCTTCGTCATTGCCGGTGCGGGCTACTGGGTCATCTGGTCCGGCGCCTACGACATTCGCGCCACCACACCCCACACCGCCGCCGTGGCCTGGACCTTCGAGACGGCCATGAGGCAGGGCGTGCGGCACGGCGCAGCGAGCGTCGCGCCGGGGCCGGAGAGCAACGACGAGCTTTTGCGCAGCGGCGCCCGCGAGTACGCGGAGACCTGCGTCACCTGCCACGGCGCGCCGGGCAAGGACTCCGAGAAGTGGGCTATGAGCATGGAGTCGACGCCGCCCGATCTCGGCGAGGCGGCGAAGGAGTGGTCTCGCCGCGAGATATTCTGGATTGCCCAGAACGGCATCAAGATGTCGGGCATGCCGGCGTTCGGCCCCAGCCACTCGGAGGCGAAGCTCTGGGCGCTCGCCACATTCGTCAAGGCGATGCCCGGCATGAACGCCGAGCGGTTCGAGCAGCTCGTCGGGCAGCCGCTGCCAGCAGGCGAGACCGGGCAACCTCCGGCCGCCGCACAGGGCCGGGGTGGCTGACATCATGGTGCCAGGCAAGTCGGCGCGCCCGCAGGAGTGCGGGCAGCGCCGGGTTTGCGCGCCCCCGCAGCGAGCCCCGCACCGCTATATGCCGAGATAGGCGCGCCTCACCTCGGGGTCGTCCAGCAGCTTCGCGGCATCGCCCGTCATCCGGATGCGGCCGAGGTCGAGGATCACGGCGCGCTTCGACAGCGACAGCGACCACGCCGCGTTCTGCTCCGCCAGCAGCACCGAGAGCCGCTCGGTTTTCTGGATCTCGGCGAGCACGTCGCCGATCCGCTCGACGATGACGGGGGCAAGGCCGAGCGACGGCTCGTCGAGCATGATCAGGGATGGCTTCGACATCAGCGCACGACCGATGGCGAGCATTTGCTGCTCACCGCCCGAGAGGCTGCCTGCGGCCTGGGTGCGTCGCTCTTTCAGCCGCGGGAAGTACTCGTAGATACGCTCGATGCGCTCGGGCAGCTCGCCCTCCGGCCGCGAGATGCCACCGACGCGCAGATTGTCGAGCACGGAGAGTTGCGGGAAGACGCGGCGCCCCTCGGGCGAGAATCCGATGCCGAGCCGCATGGCCTGCGAGGGTTTGAGGCCCTTCAGATCCGTGCCGCCGTAGGTGATCGAGCCCTCGTACGTGACCATGCCGAGGATCGCCTTCAGCGTGCTCGACTTGCCCGCGCCGTTCGAGCCGATCAGCGCCAGCGTCTCGCCTTCCTCGATCGTGAAGGCCACGCCCTCCGTGCCGACGATCGGCCCGTAGGTGACCTTGAGGCCGTCAACGCTGAGCTTTGGCATACCGCTTCCCGAGATAGGCCTCGATCACCGCCGGATTGGCGAGCACGTCTTTGGGTGCGCCCTGCGCCAGCTCGCGCCCCTGGGCCATCACCAGCACGCGGTCGCAGAGGTCGGTGATGAAGCGCATGTTGTGGTCGATCACGACGACCGAGATGCCGCGCTCGCGAACGAGGCGGATGGTATCGCGGACGTGGTCGGTCTCCTCCGCCGAAAGGCCGGCCACCGGCTCGTCGAGCAGGATGATGCGTGGCTTGGCGGCGAGCCCGATGCCCATGCCGAGCACCTTCTGGATGCCGTAGGGGAGGCTCGAGGCGATGTGCTCGCCGAACCGCTCGAGCCCGAGCCAATGCAGCACCTCGTCGACGTGGGTGTCGGTATGCGCCCGCGCCTCGCGCGCCTTCGGCGTATCGAGGAGAGTTGCGAGAAACCCCGGATAGAGCAGCCGGAACGCGCCACGCCGCAGGTTCTCGCGCACCGTCGAGCCCGCGAACACCGTCGTCGCCTGAAAGGTGCGCACAAGGCCCGATTCGACGAGGAGATGCGGTTTGCGGCCGGTCACATCGCGGCCGTCAAGCAGGACGCGGCCGCTCGACGGCTCGATCACGCCCGAGACGAGATTGACGGCCGTCGTCTTGCCGGCGCCGTTCGGGCCGATGATGCCGAGAATCTCGCGCGCCGCGACCTCGTAGGAGAGGTCGGCCACGGCTTGCAGCCCGCCGAATCGCTTCGAGAGTTGCTCGACCTTGAGGAGCGGGGTCGTCATTCGGCGGCACTCGCACGGGGAAGCGGGGCAGGCTCGGCAGGTCCGCGCGGCCTGAGAAGCCCGCTGATCCTGCGGGCTGCCTCGATGATGCCGCCGGGCATGAACGCCATGGTCGCGAAAAGGATGGCGCCGAAGAAAATCTGCTGCAGGTTGACCCACCCGCGGAGCAGCTCGGGCAGCATCACCATGAACACCGTGCCGATCAGCGCGCCCCACAGGCTCGACATGCCACCGATGACGTTCATGACCACGAGATTGAGCGAGATCAGGCCGGAGAAGTTCTCGGGGCTCAGCACCTTGTTGTAGTGCGCCATCAGCGAGCCCTGCATGCCGGCCAGCGCGCAGGCGATGACGAACACCATCACCTTGAAGCGGATGACCGGCACGCCAGAGCATTCCGCGAGCCGCTCGCCGTCACGGATCGCGTTCATGGCACGGCCGAGCTCCGACGTCAGGATGCGGGCGCATAGGCCGATGGCAAAAGCCGCGAAGCCGAGCGCCAGATAGTAGTAGGCCCGGTTCGACAGGAAGATCTCGGCAGGCGGCGGCACGTTGAAGATGCCGTTCGAGCCGCCGGTGAGCGCCACGTTCTCGACGATGGCCATGCGCACCACCTCGCCGAACAGGAAGGTGATGAGCACGAAATACTTGCCCGTGAGCCTGAGCACGATCGGGCCGATGACGGCCGCGAGCAGGGCCGCCGCCGCGGTGCCGACGAGAAGCCCGGCCGGGAACGGCAGATTGAGGCGCATCACGGTGAGCACCGAGCCATAGGCGCCGAAAGCCATGAAGGCCGCATGGCAGAGGCTCACATGGCCAGTGCGGATGATGAGGTGCAGCGAGGCGGCGCCGATCGCGGTGAGCAGGATCAGCACGCCGACGTGGTGCAGGAACTTGTCCTCGGTCAGCATGGGCCAGCCGACGAGGGCAATGCCTGCGAGCACCCAGAGCCCGGTCTTGGTTGCCGTGGTCATGGCATCAGGTCTCCGGCGTGCCGAGAATGCCCCAGGGGCGGAACACGAGAAGCACGATCACCACACCGAAGGATAGGAACGCGGAGGCCGCCGCGCCGAACACCGTGCCGACGACGCTTTCGGTGAAGCCGAGCAGCGCCCCGCCCAGCGCCGCACCCGGTATCGATCCCATGCCGCCGAGGATCACGACGATGAACGCCATCATGAGCGGCCGCTCTCCGAGGTGCGGGGAGACGGCGTAGATCTGGCCCCAGAGGCTCCCGGCCAGCGCCGCCAGCAGGATCGCGACGAAGAAGGCGATCTGGTAGATGCGGCGCGTGTCGACGCCCTGCGTCTCGGCCGTCTCCACGTCTTGCGCCGCGGCCCGCATGGCGAGGCCGGCGCGGGTATGGCGGATGAACACGTAGAACGCCGCGAGGGCGGTGAGCGCGATGACGACGACGATCAGCCGGTCAATCGGGATGATGATGTCGCCGGCCATGAACACCTCCTGCGAGACCGCGGGGATGTTGCGCTCGTAGGTGTCCCAGATCAGCACGCCGCCGTAGATGAGCATCATGTTGAGGCCGAGGAGGCCGATCATGCTCTCGAACATGCGCTGATAGAACCAGCGGAAGACCAGCCACTCGAGCACGAGCGAGGCGGCCGCCACGCCGACGACGCCCAGCGGCAGCGCCACCAGCCACGGCAGGCCGAGATCCTTGGTCAGGTGGTAGTAGGCGAACGCGCCGAGCATGGCGAACTCGCCATGCGCGAAGTTCACGACGCGCATGATCCCGAACAGCAGCGTGAAGCCCAGCGCCACCAGGATGTAGATGGCGCTGAGGCTGATGCCGTTGACGACCACCTGCCCGGCCACCGTCGGGTTGAGCAGGATGTCGAGGCGGCCGAGGAATTCGAGCACAGGATTGTTCCGGTGGTGTCCTCCCCCCTCCCCGCGATCTGCACTCTCGCGGGGAGAGCGTCGGGGTGAGGGGCAGGATCTGGCACTGAGCAAGTGGCTGCCTCACCCCGACCCTCTTCCCGTTGCAAGGGCAGGGCAATGGGGAGAGGCAGCAGGCTACCTAGGGCGTGAACTTCTTGACCTTGATGATCTTGCCGCCCTTCACCTCCGAGAAGAAGTACTGCATCAGCAGCTGGCGATTGATGCCGTACGTCTCCTTGCCGGTCCACTTGACCGGGCCGTAGATGCCGATGTCGAAGCCGTCCATCTTGTCGAGAGCGTCGCGAACCTTGTCGGTCTCGATCGAGTCGGCACGCTTGATGGCGTCGGCGAGCAGGGCGACGCCGTGATAGAAGGCCGGCATGAACGGGCTGATGATGCCCTTGCCGTACTTCGCCTCGTAGGCCGCCTTCAGCTCCTTCGCCTTGGGCATGTCCCAGTCGATGAAGTCGTAGGTCATGAAGCCGTCGGAGGCCGGGCCGGCGATCTCGATGATCTCGTCCACTGCCGGGCCACCGACCTGGAAGACGCGGCCCTTGAAGCCGGCCTGCCGGATCTGCTTCAGCATCAGGCCGGCGTCACCGGGCGAGTTGCCGTCGAACTCGAAGGCGTCGACCTTCTGCGCCATCATGCGCAGGATGAGCGGCGTGAACTCCTTGGTGCCGCGCTCGAAGAAGTCGAGCACGACCTGGAAGCCCTGCTTCTCGTAGTCGGCGGCGAGCGGCTTCGCCACGGACTGGCCGACGGCGTCGTTCGGCGCCAGGAGGCCGATCTTCTTGATGTCTTTCAGGTTGTCCTTGATCCACTTGATGATCGGGGGGCCGAACTCGAGGTTGGTGTTGTAGAGGCGGAAATTATAGGGGTCCTTCGCGTCGTTCTTCAGCACGCCCGGCGCGTAGCCGTTGGTGAGCGCGATCACCTTGGCGGGATTGGTGACGCTGATGGCGGCCAGCGCCGGCGGCGAGCCGACCGGCCCGACGATGAACTTCACATTGTCCTGGTTCACCAGCCGCTCGGCGGCCGCCTTGCCGCCCTGGGCCGAGTAGAGATCGTCGTAGAAGACCAGCTCGAGCTTGTAGGTCTTGCCGCCTGCCTTGATGCCACCGGCGGCATTCAGGTCGGAGATCGCGAAATCCATGCCGCGCTGCGCGGCCAGTCCCCACGACGTGCCGCCGCCGGACAGGGGGCCCATGCCGCCGATTTTCAACGTCTCCTGCGCGTAGGCAGCCACCGAGGCGGCGGCGAGCGCCATGCCTCCGACGACGGCCGTGCGCAACGGCTTCCAGAGTTTCAGCACGTTTCTTCCTCCCACTTGGCCGGGCACGCCACTTGGCCGGCACGCTGGGCCCGCGCGCTCGAGAGCGCGGCCGGGCGCCCGCCGAAACTGGCCTCAATCGCCGTCTAGGTCAATCGTCCGGACAAATGCATCGGCAGGCAACTTTTGCCTCACCAGCGCGCTTGACGGAGCGAGAGCGAGCCGTTAGCCGAAGTGGCCCTCTCCGCCCCCTGCGCGATCCCCTTGCGGGGTGCTCCATCGGAGGTGACCGCGCCTCCCACCCTCCGAAGGCTGCGTTTACATGTCGAATCGTCCGCTCGAATCGCTGGAAAGCCGCATCGCGGCTGGCGAGATGGACCGCGACGAGGCCCAGGTCTCCGCCGCGCGCCGGCTGGGCGAGCTCGCCTCCGCCGTCGAGAGTTGGCGCGGCACCAAACGCTGGCGGCTCGGTGGGCTGCTCGGCGGCAAGGCGCCTCCCCCTCGCGGACTCTACATCCACGGCAAGGTCGGCCGCGGCAAGACCATGCTGATGGACCTCTTCTACGAGACCGTGAGCGTCGCCTCGAAGCGGCGGCTGCACTTCCACGAGTTCATGGCCGAGACGCACGACCTGATCGGCGCGGCGCGAAAAAGCGTGGACGGCGACCCGATCCCGCACGTCGCGGCGCAGATCGCGTCGGGCGCGCAACTCCTCTGCTTCGACGAGCTGCACGTCACCGACATCGCCGACGCCATGATCCTCGGCCGCCTGCTCAAGGGCCTCTTCGAGCGCGACGTGGTGATGGTGGCCACGTCCAACGTCGAGCCGGCGGGCCTCTACAAGAACGGCCTCAACCGGCAGCTCTTCCTGCCCTCGATCGCGCTCATCGAGCGGCACATGGAGGTGATGGAGCTGTTCTCGGCCAAGGACTTCCGGCTCGAGAAGCTGGAGGGCCAGCAGCTCTATTTCACGCCGCTCGGCGAGCGCTCGCGCAAGGCGCTCGGCGCGGCCTTCACCCGGCTCACGGGTCTGGTCCACGGCAAGCCGCTGGAGATCGACGTGAAAGGCCGCACGCTGGTGGTGCCCGAGGCCGCACGCGGCGTCGCGCGCTTCACCTTCGACGAGCTCTGCGACCGCCCCCTCGGCTCGCTCGACTACCTCGCCATCGCCCACCGCTTCCACACGGTGATCCTCGACGGCATCCCCCGCCTCGTGCCCGAGCGCCGTGCCGCCGCGCGCCGCTTCATCAACCTCATCGACACGCTCTACGACGCCCGCGTCGGCCTCGTCGCCTCGGCCGAGGCCGAGCCCGACGACCTCCACCCCGAAGGCGACCAGTCCTTCCTGTTCGAGCGCACCGCCAGCCGCCTCATCGAGATGCGCTCCGCCGCCTACCTCGAAAGCCGCATGCAGCGCATCGACGCCGAGGCCGCTGCTGCGGGCACGGCCGAGGGGACCGGAGCAGGCGCGCGGGCGTGAGGGGCAGGGCGGCTGGCACGAGCGAGGGCGCTGGAATGGGGGTTCGACCCGGGTGAGCCCACGGCTCGAACGAGCCAAATCGGCGCTACGCGACACAACGACGATGATTTGCCCTTCCCGTATTTTGGTGCAACGTCTGCGATTCTACGCAACGCCGCAGAGCACCGGGGAGAGAATGCGTGGGGCACGGATATATTTCGCTGCTGGCGTGGGCGGGCGCGGCTCTCGCCGTCACGTCCTTCTTCATGAAGACCATGATCCCGCTCAGGACGGTCGCCATCGCGGGGCACCTCTGCTTTCTCGCCTACGGCTTGCTGTCAGGCTCCTACTACGTCCTGCTCGCCTATGGAGTGACATTGCCGTTCAACATCTGGCGCCTTGTCGAGATGAAGCAGCTCGTCTCCAACGTCAAGGCGGCCGCCGACGCCGATCTTGCGGTGAAATGGCTGCACCCTTTCATGAAGGAGCAGCCGTTCAAGGACGGCGACAGACTATTCGCGAAGGGAGATACGGCCGACCACCTCTATTTCGTCGCCAAGGGACGTGTACGTCTTCCCGAGATCGATCAGGTGGTCCCAGAGGGTCATCTCCTGGGCGAGGTCGGCTTCTTCGCGCCGGACCGGAAACGTACGCAATCGGCGGTTTGCGAAGGCGAATGCTTGCTCTACCGGATCAGCGAAAGCGCCTTCAAGCAGCTCTATTATCAGAACCCGGAGTTCGGCTACTACGTCGTGCAACTCATCGGGCGGCGGCTGTCGGCCGATATCGAGCGATTGAGCCGGTCCGGAGGCGAGGGCGCCAGCCGCGGCCAGGCCTGAGCCTTCTTCGACTCATAGCCGCTTCTGCTGACTTGGA
Organism: Hyphomicrobiaceae bacterium; assembly: GCA_050249405.1. Lineage (GTDB taxonomy): Bacteria > Pseudomonadota > Alphaproteobacteria > Rhizobiales > Hyphomicrobiaceae. The sequence continues at coordinate 10,902 of JBFWQN010000090.1, forward strand.
TTCCTGCCTCCAGCCCATTAGCCTCTCGTCAAGATGAACGGGAGGGTGCGGCACCATCGCGCTGCACGCAAAGGGCGATATTCATGTCGATGACGCTTGCACTGGGATGGCTTGCCGCGGCGCTGACCCTCGTCTCGTTCTTCCAGCAGCGGATGATTCCGCTGCGCATGTTCGCCATCGCTGCCAACATGATTTTCATCACCTATGCCCTTCTGATCCAGGCATGGCACGTGGTCGCGCTCCATTCGATCCTGCTTCCATTCAACATCTGGCGCCTCGTCGAGATGCGGCGGCTCACGGAGAAGGTGCGCGCTGCCTCCGAAGGCAACCTCGACATGGGCTGGCTGAAGCCCTTCATGACCAGCCGCCGGGCACGGAAGGGCGATGTGCTCTTCGCCAAGGGCGACCTGTCGGATGCCATGTTCTACACCGTGAGCGGCGCATTCCGGCTCGCCGAGATCGACAAGTCGGTGATGCCCGGCGAGGTGGTGGGCGAGATCGGACTCATCGCACCCGGAAACCGGCGCACGCTCACCTTCGAATGTGTCGAGGACGGGGAGCTGCTCACCATCACCTACGCCCAGGTCAAGCAGCTCTACTACCAGAACCCAGAGTTCGGCTTCTACTTCCTGCAGCTCACCAGCGCGCGGCTGTTCCAGGACATCCGGCGGCTCGAGGAGCGGCTGGAAAAGACGGCGTGAGCGAGTGACGGGAGGCGAACCATGCAGCAGCAGCTCGACGCCCAAACCGAGACCATCGCCGCAAAGGACGCCCGCATCGCCGCGCTCGAGGCGGAGCTGGCGGAGGCGCGGCGCAGAGAGTCTGCGACTGCCAATGTACTCCGGACGATCAACAAGTCTCCATCAGATCTGCCGGCCGTTCTAGAAGCACTCGTTGCAACCTGCTCCGCCCTTTGCGAAGGAGAGGATGTCTCGATCCATCGGATCGACGGCGAGCGTGTCATCATCGCCGCGCATTTCGGGTCAATTCCTATTCCCGATGGAGCGAGCTATTCCCTGAAGGCGGTAAGTCCGCCCGTCCATTGCATGGCATCGCGCTCTCTGGTCGAGGTCACCGACCTGCTGGAGGAGGCGGAAGCATATCCTGACGGCGCCAGGGCCTCTCGCGCGACCGGTGCACGGTCCTTTCTTTGCGCCCCGCTCATCGCCAAGGACCGAGCGATCGGCGCATTCGTGCTGAGGCGAGCCGAGGCCCGTCCTTTTTCGCGCAGCCAGGCAGCACTTGTCGAAGCCTTCGCCGATCAGGCCGTCATCGCTATAGAGAACGCGCGACTTTTCGAGGCCGAGCAGGCGCGGACGCGCGAATTGAGGGAAAGCCTGGAATACCAGACGGCCATTAGCGAGCTTCTGAGGGTTATCGCTCAAACTCGAAACGACGTTGGACCTGTCGTTAAGAAAATTCTTGAAAGTGCCAGCAGGCTTGCGAACTCTGATATGGCAGCAATGCGTCGCAAGCAAGGAGATGGGTTCGCGATCATCGGCTATCACGGTCGTATTGGGGAAAGTCAAGAGGACGAACAGAGAGAGAAAGAATATTGGGGTCTTACGCCACCGCTCTCAGTTCGCCGTGCAGTACAGACAAAAAAGACGGTCCATAACACAAACCTCGGTGCCACAAGGCCAGACTTCGTTGCACAATTTGGCTACGGTGTCTCCCTTTCTGTTCCATTGCTGCGCGACGACGAGCCGCTTGGTGTCGTGACACTTGCCCGCCGCGATGTGCCCTTCACAGCTCGTGAAATTGCACTTGTCGAAACCTTCGCTGATCAAGCCGTTATCGCCATCGAGAATGCACGGCTGTTCGAGGCCGAGCAGGCGCGGACGCGGGAGCTGCAGGAAAGCCTGGAATATCAGATTGCGATGTCGGACATCCTGTCAGTCGTTGCAAGGAGCAGTCATGATCCGCAGCCTGTTCTCGACGCGGTCATAGCGAACGCTGCCCGGATTTCCGATGCCACGGCGTCGAACCTCGTCTTGTATGACGGTCAGCAGCTCAGTATCGGTGCGCTTTTCAATATCGGTAAGGATGTCGAGCCAGTTCTCCGCTCGACCTATCCAGTCGCTCCCAGCATGGAAAGGATTTCCGGGAGAGCGGTGCTCGAACGCCGGCTCGTGCACGTGCCGGATATGTTCGAGGACCCCTACTATCCCCCGGAGCGATCGCAACGAGGCGGCTTTCGTGCCGCTCTTGGCGTACCGATCATGCTGAGCGGCGTGCCCGTGGGGGCCATCGTCCTGACAAAGCCCGAGGTCGGACCGTTCTCCGACAAGCAGATCGCGGTTGTTGAGGCGTTTGCAGGCCAAGCCGCCATGGCGCTCGAGCGGGTGAGGCTCAACGAGGCGGAGCAGGCGCGGACGCGGGAGCTTACGGACGCGTTGGCGCACCAGACGGCAAGCTCCGACGTTCTGCGAATCATTGCCTCGCCTCAAGCCGAGGTGCAGGCCGTGCTCGACGCGATCGCGGCCAACACCCTGAAGCTTTGCAGCGGCGCCTGGAGTGCCGTCGAGTTGGTCGAGGGGGACAACCTAACTCTGGCCGCGCTGCACAACGTCGCAGACGCTGCCGCTCTGGAAGCCGTGCGGGCGGCGTTTCCCATGCCCATCACTAGCGGAACAGTCGCGGCGGAGGTGGTGCGGACCCGTGCTCCGGTCCAGAACCAGATCGGAAGAGCACAC
>JBFWQN010000091.1:0-13490 GCA_050249405.1 Hyphomicrobiaceae bacterium
CCTCGATCCGATGAAGCCCGAGGGCCAGGAGGTCGTGCGCCGACTGGTTGCCACCGCCGACGTCGTGATCGCCAACCTGCCGCCGCGGACCTTGCAGTCCATGAAGCTCGACTACGCGAGCCTGCAGGCGGTCAAGCCTGACATCATCCTGGCCACGGCCACGGCCTATGGACGCGGCGGTCCCTACTCCGACCGTGTCGGCTTCGACGGCATCGGTCAGGTCATGTGCGGAGCTGCCTACCTGTCGGGAAGCGACGAGGAGCACCCCGTGCGCTTCCAGGCGCCATGGGTCGACTTCGGAACCGGCCTCCACCTCGCGTTCGGCACGATGGCCGCTCTCATGCACAGGAAGGCGACCGGGCGCGGCCAATTGGTCGAGGGTGCGCTTCTCGGGACCGCGCTGACGGTGACGAATTCCGTGCTCATCGAGCAGGCGGTCATCAAGGCTGACCGTCCTCCGTCCGGAAGCCGTTCCCAGATATCAGGCCCCGGAGACATCGTGCGCTGCAAGGACGGCCAGGTCCTGATCTCCGTTGTCGGCAATCCGTTGTTCAAGCGTTTCGCTGCGATGATCGGTGAGCCTGGGCTTCTCGACGACGAGCGCTTCAAGACCGACATCGATCGCGGCAACAACGGGGAGGCCCTCTCAACGATCACCGAGCGCTGGTCACGGCAGCGGACGTGCGCTGAAGCATTGTCGGCGCTTGCCGAAGCCAAGGTGCCGGCGTCGCAGGTCCTGAAACCGCAGGCCACCCTGGACGATCCTCATATCCAGGCCATGGGCTTCTTTCAGGCTGTCGAGTTTCCTGGAATGCGCAAAGCTGCGCCGGTCGCCAAAGTGCCCGTCTGGTTGTCGGAAACGCCGGGCACGATCCGGCACCGCGCTCCGGAGCTGGGCGAGCATACGGACCGGATCATGGCCGGGCTCGGCTATGCCGAAAGCGAAATTGCGGAGCTGAGGGTGAAGGGCGTGATCTAGCAGGCCGCTGAGGAACCGGCCACAAGGCTCGAGTGTGGGCGTCGGCGATAATAGAGATCGAGATATCGGCCGATGGATTGGCTCGGGCGCGTGCTCTCCGTGTCCCGCAGCAGATGCGGGTCGATCTTGTGGACGGGCTCCGGCTTCGTCGCTCGTGGCCGGCGATACAGCGCCTGGCGGACATTTCGAGACGATCAGAGTTTCGTGGAAGCGGTCGCTGGCGCGGCCGGGCGGGGTCCGCAGCGGGCTCAGCACGCGACCTTTGCCAGCAACCGGCGGACCGGCAGCGGCAGGCCTTCGACGACGGCTTTCAGCGACCGGCGCAGCCTGAGGAAGCCGTTGGTATAAAGCCAGCCGGCCGTCGAGACGGCGAGCGCGTGGTCGTGCACGGCCACGACGCCGTCGGCGAAGTCCATCTTGTACTCGTGCCGCGGCGGCAGCAGATCGAGCGTCTTGCGGCCCGTCCGGATGGTCTCGGCCACGGCATGCTCGAGCAGCAGCGCGCCGGGCGCACATTTCTCGAGGCCGGGCACGAAGACGGCGACGTGCAGAAAGCTCGCCTCGGGGCCGTCGATCAGGATCTTGAGGGCGGCCGGCCGGCCATCGGTGGTGACCGCGAGCACACGGACGCCCGGCGGCCGCTCGGTGGCGGCGGCAGCGGCGCTGAAGAAGGCCTCGAAGCGCTCGTCCGCCAGGGCGAGCGAGATGGCACCCTTGGCGCCGAGCGTCTCCCGCTTGAGGCGGACGGCGTGCGCGGCCAGAGCCGCCGCCTCGGGGGTACCGGAGTGCGAGGCGAAAGCGACGGCTCCGATCTCGGCCAGGCGCCGCGCCTGGCGCCGGCGATTCTTCAGGCCTTTCGGCGCACGGCGCGTCTCCCACTCGGCGAACGAGGCAGTGCGGGAGACATCGAGAAAAGGCGCCTCCTCGGTGGCGGTCACCTTGGCACCGAGGCTTCCGAGCAGATCGGCCGCGAAGGCGTCGGCGCGGACGCGGCGCAAATTGGCGAGGTCGGCGCCGGTCCGGCTGCAGGCGAACCGCCACGCCTGCTGCAATGTGGCGAGGCCACACGCCTCGGGCAAAGCCAGGATGTCGCCGTACTGCGAGACCGGCTCGCCGAGCCACGTGAGCTCGACGAGGCCGGCCCGGCGCTGAATGGCGAGCGGCATGAGGAGCACCAGCCGTCCCTCGCTCCGGCCCGTGACGATGGCGAGCTGCCGGCTGCCCGAGACGTAATGGCAGCACCAATGCCAGCACCAGTTGAAGGTCTGGAAGACGTGGTGCGGCTCGCCCGCCCGGGCGTGGAGAGCGTTCCAGTCGGCTTCCAGCGCTTCGAGGCCTGCGACTGTCGTGACGAGATCGAGGACCAGGGCCTCGTCGGCGGGGCGCATCGATGCGGCATGACCGATCGGCCGGGCCGGTGCCCTGTCGGCGAGTGGCGCGCCGTTCCGCAGTACGAGGTCTGTCATTTGGGACGTACCACCGTCGTTCGCGTGAGGTTCGACCCCGGGTAGCAAGGACCGTGCCTATCGGGCGTGTGGATGACGAGCCGGGCCGCTCGGCCTTGCTTCCGCTCGGCTTGCGGCAACCTGCCGATCATGGCTCTATCGTCCTCGCCTGCCGGCCGGTGCCGAGCCGTTCGCATCGTGTCGCCGAAATCTGAGCAACGGGTGAAGGAGCCTGCGATGCACGTGGACGTGGCTGGGGAATGGTTACCGGCGCGTCCGGGACTCGTTTCGGCGCGGGACGAGGCGTGGCGACGGCTGGCACGGCCCGGGACCTGGTGGACGGGCGCCGAGCGCATCGCCATTGCTGCCGAGACGCGACACGCTACGACATGCAACTTGTGCAAGTCGCGAAAGTCGGCGCTCTCGTCCTACGGGACGGCTGGCGTGCACGATACACTCGGTGAGCTGCCGGAGACGGCCGTGGAGGCGATCCATCGCCTCGTCACGGATGCCTCTCGGATCACGGAGCGCTGGGTACGCACGATCGCCGATGGGCCGCTCGGCGAGGAGCGCTATGTCGAGATCGTGGCGGTCGTCGCCATCGTCACCGCGCTCGATGCCTTCGACCGCGCCCTCGGCCGGCCTCTGCAGCCGCTCCCCGCGCCGGTCGGCGGCGCACCGACGCGGCTCCGGCCGCAGGGCGCCAGTCGCGATCTCGCCTGGGTTGCGACGCTCGCGCCGGAGCGCGTGGCGCCGGGGGAGCCGAACCCCTATCCGGTGCACGGCGACAAGAATATCCACAGGGCTGCGAGCCTCGTGCCGCAGGGGGTGATCGACTTCTTCGATCTCGACGTCGAGCTCTATCTGAAGGACCACGAGATCCGCGATTTCGCACACGAGTTCCGTGCCATCAGCCATCGCCAGATCGAGCTCGTGGCCGGGCGGGCGTCGGCGCTGAACCGATGTTACTATTGAACCACCAGCCATGCGGCACTGCTCCGTGAGAGCAGCAACGCGAGCGGAGACGGCTACGAGCTCGCGGCCATAACGGGCGGCGGGGGAACGGCAGACGGTGGTGTGCCGCATGGGGACGTGCTTCTCCGCTTCGTCGAGGCCTTCGTGACGGGCTCGCCCGCGGAGCTCGAGATCGCGCGGCGGGATGCGCGGGCGGCCCTGGGCGATGCGGCCCTGGTCGACCTCTGCGCCACGGTCGCCTCGTTCAGCGCGGTCGTGAAGCTGGCCGACGGCACCGGCATACCGCTAGAGGCCGCGAAAGAGGAGCGCACGCGTGACTTTCGCGCCGCGCTCGGGATCGAGGCCTTCCGCTAGGTCCAGGTCTTGTCCAAAGGCGCTGCCGTTCAGCGGTGGCACTGTTGACGATCGTCAAGCTCGTGTCGTCGGCTTGGCGCACTTTCAGGTCCGGGAAGAGCCGCCTCGGCGGAGTCCCGGGGAGGGGACATGGGCTCAGAGACGCTGCCCGTCACGAAGCGCCCGGACGGCGGTCTCGAGGCCGTCGCCACAGGCGCGTGGACGGCCGAGCATGCCGAGGCCGTCGACCGGGCCGTGAGCGTGCTGCTCGACGGCCTCGACACGGGCGTGGCCGTCTCGCTCAGGATGGCGGCCGTGACCCGTTTCGACACGTATGGCGCCTGGCAGCTCGAGCGCCTGGCGCGATCGGCGCGGACACGCGGTGCCCATCTCGAGGTCACGGGGCTGGACGCAAGGTTCGCCGGGCTCGCCGCCGCTGTCGGCCACACCCCCGTCGCCGGACCGGTCCCGCCGGCCAGGCGGCGCCTCGCCCGGCTGCTCGCCGCGGTGCGGAATGCGGCGGATGCCGCGGCGAACGACATTCTGGCTCTCCTCGAGCTGCTCGGCGCCGTCGGCTGGGCTCTCGTCGTCTCGATCGTGCGGCCGGCGACGTTCCGCTTGACCTCCCTCGTCCATCAAGTCGACCGGGTGGCCTGGCAGGCCGTGCCGATCGTCGTGCTGATCACGTTCCTGATCGGCGCGATCATCGCCCAGCAGGGCTTCTTCCATTTCCGGAAGTTCGGCGCCGACCAGTACGTCGTCGACATGGTGGGGATACTCGTTTTGCGCGAGATCGGCGTGCTGCTCGTCGCGATCATGGTGGCGGGCCGGTCGGGCAGCTCCTACACGGCCGAGCTCGGCTCCATGAAGATGCGCGAGGAGATCGACGCGCTGCGCACGATGGGCCTCGACCCGGTCGCCGTGCTGATCCTGCCGCGGGTGCTGGCGCTCACGCTGGCCCTGCCGGCGCTGGCCTTCCTCGGCTCGCTCTCGGCGCTCTACGGAGGCGGCCTCGTCGCCTGGCTCTATGGCGACATGGCGCCGGCCATCTTCGTCGAGCGGTTGCGCGACGCCGTCTCGCTCACGCACTTCAAGGTCGGCCTCGTCAAGGCGCCGTTCATGGCGGTGGTGATCGGTCTCGTCGCCTGCACCGAGGGACTGAAGGTCAAAGGCAGCGCCGAGTCGCTCGGCCGCCAGACCACGGTCTCGGTGGTGAAGTCGATCTTCCTCGTCATCGTGCTCGACGGCGTGTTCGCCATCTATTTCTCCGCGATCGGGATGTGAGCGATGGCGGACAGCAGCGTCGCACCGGTCGTCAGCGTGAGGAATCTCGTCGTCGCCTTCGGCGATCACGTCGTCCTCGACCGGCTGTCGGTGGACATCATGCCCGGCGAGATCCTGGGCTTCGTCGGCGGCTCGGGTAGCGGCAAGACCGTGCTTATGCGCACCATGATCGGTCTCGTGCCGAAGCGATCGGGCACGATCGAGGTGCGCGGGGTCGACCTCGCCGCGGCGGACGACGAGCGCCGCCGCGCCATCGAGCGCCGCTGGGGCATCCTGTTCCAGCAGGGGGCGCTGTTCTCGTCGCTGACCGTGCGCGAGAACATCGAGCTGCCGATGCGCGAGCACCTGCACCTGCCCCAGCGGCTGATGGACGAGATGGCGCTCGCCAAGCTCGCCATGGTGGGCCTGTCGGCACGCGACGCGGAAAAGATGCCCTCGGAGCTGTCCGGCGGCATGACCAAGCGGGTGGCCCTCGCCAGGGCGCTGGCGCTCGATCCCGATATCGTGTTTCTCGACGAGCCGACCTCGGGTCTCGATCCCATCTCGGCCGGCGACTTCGATGCGCTCATCCGCACGCTGCAGCAGACGCTGGGCTTCACGGTCTTCATGGTGACGCACGATCTCGAGAGCCTTGCGACCGTCTGCGACCGGATCGCCGTGCTGGCCGAGGGTCGCATCGTCGCTGCGGGCGGGTTGCCGGACATGCTCGCCTCCGAGCATCCGTGGGTCAGATCGTATTTCCGCGGGCGGCGCGCACAGCATCTCAAGAGCTTGTCCGTGGGCACGGATTGACGGGGCAGGGCCACATGGAAGTCAACGCACGCTATGTCCTGATGGGTGTGTTCGCCCTCGCGGTGATCGGCCTCGGCTTCGGCTTCGTCTACTGGCTGGAGGTCGGCACTGGGCTCGGTGCCCGGATGGCCTACGCGATCCGCTACGACGGACAGGTCGCGGGCCTGCTCCGCGGCTCGGCCGTGCTGTTCAACGGTGTTCGCGTCGGCGAGGTGACGGGGCTGAGCCTCGACGCGCGCAAGCCGGGCGAAGTGCTCGTCACCATCTCCGTGGAGCCGAGAACGCCGGTCCGCGCGGACACCCGTGTCGGCATCGATTTCGAGGGTCTGACCGGATCGCCGGTGGTGGCTTTGAGCGGTGGCACGGCCTCCCTGCCGCTGTTCTCAATGGACCCGAGCCGGCCCGTGCCCATCCTGGTTGCCGAGCCCAACGCAGGCCAGAGCATGACGCAGGCGGCCCGCGAGGTGCTGAGAGGCCTCGATCGGGTCATTGCCGACAATGCCGCGCCGCTGAAGAGCGCCGTTGCCAGCATCGAAACGTTTGCCGGTGCGCTGGCCCGCAACTCCGACAAGGTCGATCGCATAATGGCCGGGCTCGACCGGCTGACCGGAGGGACCACGAAGCCTGCCGCGCAGGTCTTCGATCTCAGGCCGGCGACGAGCTTTCCGCCGATTGCCTCGGTGCCGAAAGGCCTGCTCCAGATCCCGGAGCCGACCATGCTCGCTCACCTCGAGACGGACAAGATCGTGCTCTCGGGCGGGGGTGGGCCACGCCTGGAGGGCACGCAATGGCCTGACGTCCTGCCGCGTGTCATGCAATCGGCGCTGCTGCGCAGCTTCGAGAATGCCGGCTACCGCCGTGTCATCGGCAGGGCGCCGGAGGGCGCCAAGCCCGACAATCAGCTGATCGTCGACGTGCGCCGCTTCCAGATCGCGACCGGTGCAGCGCCCGTGGCCGAGGTGGAGATCGGAGCTCGGATCGCGACGGGCGAAGGAGCGGTATCGGAGGTTCACGTGTTCACGGCCCGGACGCCCGTCGCGACGCTCGAGCCGGGGCCCGCGACCGAGGCGCTGAACGAGGCCTTCGGCAAGGCCGCTGCCGAGATGGTGGCCTGGACCTGCGCAAACCTCTGATTTTCCTATGAACGCCGATTTGACGGCGGACAAGACCCGGCCTTGGCCGGTGCTTACCATTCGAAGCGAGCGGGATCAGGGTGGAGGACCCAATGAGTGCGGTCGAAAGTTGGACGAGGCGGGTCGGCGCAGCGGTTGCGATGCTGGTCCTGGCTGGTGTTCCCGGCGTTGGCGCGGCAGAGCCCGAGGTGGTGGCGGCGCTGGCGGGCTCCTGGGGAGGCAGCGGGCGCATCACCTACACCGACGGCTCGTCCGAGGGCATCAATTGCTCGGCCTATTACACGGGCGCCGGCAACGAGTTGCGCATGGCCATCCAGTGCCGCAGCGACAAGAACCCGATCCATATCCGCAGCCGCCTGCGCATCGACGGGAAGCGCGCGACGGGCGACTGGGAGGAGCGCACCTTCAACGCCTCTGGCACCGCCTCGGGCACGGCGGGCGGCGGCAGCCTTTCGCTCTCGGTCTCGGGCGGCGCTTTCAGCGGGACGATGCAGGTCTCCTACAGCAAGTCGTCGCACAGCGTGACGATCAGCACCAAGGGCATCGCCATGAGCCGCGCCACCATGCAGATGTCTCGCCGCTGAGCGGGCCACGGTCGACGGGCGAGGAAAGGCTATGGCGATGCGGTGGATGGCGAGGCAGCTCTTGGGACTGGCCCTCGTCGGCCTCGCGGTGCTGCCCGGTGTGGCGTCCGGTGGCGAGGTCACCGACGAGGCAGCCGCGCGGCACGTGGCGATCATCGAGGCCCAGCACGAGGCCCTGGTCTCGGCGATGGAGGCGGGGCCGCTGGTGCTGCGCCGCGCCCTGCTCGTCGCAGAGCAACCCAACCGATACGGCGAGTATGTGCCTCGAGCCGACCGGCCGTTCGCGCTCGGCGAGGCCATGCACGTCTATCTCGAGCCGTTCGGGCTCGTGCACCGCCGCGACGGCGACGTGTGGCGCCTCGATGTCATGCTGGGCCTCGCTATCGAGGACGAGGCGGGGCGCAGCATCGTCCACGAGCCGGAGTTCGGTGGCATCTCCATCGCGAACCGCGAGCGGCGGGCAGAGGTGATGACCTACCTTTCGCTGAACGTCGCGGATGCGCCAGCGGGCCGCTACGTGCTCGTCGTCTCGCTGCGCGATCGCGTCTCGGCCAAGACGGCCCGCGTGCGCCTGCCGTTCTCGGTGGCTGGCGATGGCGGTGGCGCCGTGCGCGGCCCGAGCACGGCCCTGCAATGACACCTCCTGGGCGTCGCACACACTCGCGGATGCCGCCATCGCGGCATCACGTCGATAGTGGCCTCGACAACAGCCGTCGCGTCCAGCGATGGCTCGGCAACTGTCAAATCCCGAGCTTCGCCTTCAGAAGATCGTTCACGGCCTGAGGGTTGGCCTTGCCGCCCGACGCCTTCATGACCTGACCGACGAACCAGCCGATCATGGTCGGCTTGGCCTTCACTTGGGCCACCTTGTCGGGGTTCCTCGAGATGATGTCGTCGACCGCCTTCTCGATGGCGCCAGTGTCGGTGACCTGGCGGAGGCCGCGCCTCTCGACGATCTCGGCCGGGTCGCCGCCGTCGCTCCAGACGAGCTCGAAGACGTCCTTTGCGGTTCTGCCCGAGATGGTGCCCGCGGCCATGAGATCCAGGATGCCGCCCAGCTGAGCCGCCGACACGGGCGATACCTCGATGTCGAGCCCTTCCTTGTTCAGGCGGCCGAACAGCTCGTTGACCACCCAATTCGCCGCGATCTTGCCGTCACGCCCCTTGGCGACGGCCTCGAAATAGTCGGCGCTCGCCTTCTCGGCGACCAGCACGGCGGCGTCGTAGCTCGAAAGCCCGTACTGCTGCATGAATCGCGCGTGCTTGGCGTCCGGCAGCTCCGGCAGACCTCTGGCGAGCCCGTCCACCCATGCCTGCTCCAGCTCGAGCGGCAGCAGGTCCGGGTCCGGAAAATAGCGGTAGTCGTGCGCCTCCTCCTTGGAGCGCATGGAGCGCGTGATGCCCCGCGCCGAGTCGAACAGGCGCGTCTCCTGCACGATCGCGCCGCCCTCCTCCAGGATGTCGACCTGTCGCCGCGCCTCCGCCTCCACCGCCTGCCCGATGAAGCGGATCGAGTTCACGTTCTTGATCTCGCAGCGCGTGCCGAGCGGCTGGCCCGGCTTCCTCACCGACACGTTGACGTCGGCGCGCAGGTTGCCCTTCTCCATGTCGCCGTCGCAGGTGCCGAGATAGCGCAGGATCGAGCGCAGCTTGGCGACGTAGGCTTGCGCTTCCTTGGCCGAGCGGATGTCGGGCCGAGACACGATCTCCATCAGCGCGACGCCCGAGCGGTTGAGGTCGACCAGTGAATGCTCCGGGCTCTGGTCGTGGATCGACTTGCCCGCGTCCTGCTCGAGGTGCAGCCGCTCGATGCCGACCGTCACGGTCTCGCCGTCGACCTCGATCTCGACCGCGCCCTCGCCGACCACCGGCTGCTTGTACTGGCTGATCTGGTAGCCCTGAGGCAGGTCCGGATAGAAGTAGTTCTTGCGGTCGAAGACGCTGACCAGATTGATCCGCGCATTGAGGCCGAGGCCGGTGCGCACCGCCTGCGCCACGCATTCCCGGTTGATGACGGGCAGCATGCCGGGCATGGCCGCATCGACGAGCGACACATGGCTGTTCGGCGCGCCGCCGAACGCCGTCGAGGCACCGGAGAAGAGCTTGGCTTTCGAGGCGACCTGCGCGTGCACCTCCATGCCGACGACGATCTCCCAGTCGCCCGTCGCGCCTTTGACGAGACTTGCGGATTTGCGGGGGGCGATCGTGGTGGCGGTCATGGCGTGTCCGGATCGGCGACTGATCTGAGGCTCGGCCCTGGTTCTAGGCGTGTTCGGCCCGAGCGTCCACGCGGCCGAGGGGCAGTGCGCCCGCGCGTGCAGTCCGATTCGCATATGCAAGTCGTGCCAGCCCGGGCCCTGCCGGGCCCTGCTCGGCCGCGGCGCTCGTGTGTTCACGGCTCCGTGAAGGTGGGCTGGAGCGAGTGTGGCACGAGCCTTGCGCCGCGCCGTCCCGTCAGAAGCAATCCTTCCTCTCGGGATGCCCAATGCGTGCCAGATTGTGGCAATTCGCCCAAAATCTCCTCCTCGGCGTCGTCTCGCTGGCGTTCTGCCTCGCGGCGCTCGAGCTCGTCGTGTTTCGCTTCGTGCTGGTGCCCGACGATCTGCTGCCCAACGTCTCCATCAACGGCGTGGTCCGCTATCTGCCGGGCACCGAGGCGACGTTCCGGCATCCGGACGGACGCCGGACCCACGTCAGCATCAACGCCGACGGCTGGAACTCCACGAGGCCGTCGTACGAGGTCGCGCGCACACCCGGCGTGAAGCGCATCGCCGTCATCGGGGACAGCTACGTGCACGGCGCCTTTGTCGACACGGCCGATGGCTTCCCCGAGGTGGCGGAGGCCGAGCTGCGGAAGGCTGGTGTCGCGGCCGAGGTCTTCCGCTTCGGCATGGATGGTGCCCCCCTCTCGCAGTATCTGCACGTTCTGCGCCGCGAGGTGAGGGCCTTCAGGCCCGACGTCGTCGTGGTGCCGCTGATCCACAACGACTTCGACGAGAGCTGGCGCTTCATCAAGACGCGCTACGCCTCGAGCTTCATGAAGATCGGCCGCGATTCCGAAGGCCATCCGGTCGAGATTCCGCCGGCCGACTTCCGCGCCGGCACGGCGGACCTGCTCCGCCATTCCGCGGCGTTCCGCTACCTCTACTACGAGACCAATGCCTATCTGCGCTTCAAGGGTCTGATCAGCCGCTGGTTCTGGGGTGGCACCGAGGATTGGACGGCCGAGTTCATCCAGTCGGCCGTCGATATCCGCAAGATCGCCGATCACGAGCAGAACCGCTTCGCGGCCCGCTACGTCCTCTCGGAGATGAAGCGCATGGCCGAGGCCGACGGCTTCAGGCTGGTTCTCGTCATGGACGGGGTCCGAGAGGCGGTCTACGCGGGAAAGCCGCGCTCGGACTATGCGGTCGCCCGCCTCAACGAGCTCGCGGCTGACCTTGCAGGCGAGCTTGGCCTCACGTTCCTCGACCTGCAGGCGACGTTCGCGGCCGATTTCGCGGTGCACAAGGAGCGGTTCGAGTACGCCTACGATTGGCATTGGAACAGCCGCGCCAACAGGCTCGTCGGCGAGACCGTGGCCGGGCTCGTGCGCCGCGAGCTGGAGCGCAGCCCCAGCCCGCTCCGCGCCGCCATCTCGAACTGAGTCGCAGCGCCAGGCTCTCGCAGCTTCTGCTCTCGCCGCAAGGTCAACTGGCCGGTGCTCGTGACCGCAGCAGCCAGGCCAGCGGCACAGCCAGGAAGCCGGTCGCCGCCATGAGATAGAAGGCGTTGACGTAGCCGATCATGGCGGCCTGGCGCTGGACCTCGCGCGCAATCCGCCCGAGCCCCGCCGCCGTCTCGGGATCCCAGGCCGGCGGCAGGCCGACGCTGAGCGACCGGCGATAGGGTGAGATGAACTCCATCATCTCGGAGTAGTTGATCGACGTGTAGCGGACCAGGACGAGCACCGACATCGAGATGAACAGGCTCGAGCCGAAGTTGCGCATCAGAGTGAACACGGCCGAGCCCTCGGTGATCTGGTGCTTCGGCAGGGTCGTGAAGGCCATCACCGTCATCGGCGTGAAGGTGACGCTCTGGCCGAGCCCGACCAGATAATGGCTCCAGAACACGCTCGCCTCGTCGACGTTGATGTCGAAATGAGCCATCCAGTAGGCCGCCGCACCCTGGATGGCGAGCCCGCTGGAGATGGCGAGGCGAGGCGCCACTTTCGTCAATCGTGCGATGAAGAAGAACGCCGTCCAATTGCCGAGGCCACGCGACGCTATCAGTGAGCCGATCACCGTGTCGGGGTAGCCCTTGAGGTCGTGGAGAAGGCTCGGGAACAGCACGAGGCTCGTGAAGCTCAGCATCCCCATCGCGAAGGCGATGATGATGCCCACCGTGAAGTTGCGGTCCTTGAGCAGGCTCGGCGACAGGAACGGTTGCTCGGCCGTCGCACAATGCGCGATGAAGATCCAGAACGCGAGGATGCCGGTGAAGGCGAACAGCAGGATCTGGTTCGATTCGAACCAGTCGAGCCGCTGGCCGCGATCGCAGATGAGCTGAACGCAGACCAGGGCCACCGACAGCGCGATGAAACCGATCCAGTCGAGCTTCACGGACTTGCGCTCGGTGTAGCTCGAGAGCGCGAACCAGATGGTGACGAGCGCGGCGATGCCCGGCGGCACGATCATGAAGAAGGCCGCCCGCCAGTTCCAGGCCTCGGTCGCCATCGAGCCGAGGATCGGACCGACCACCGGCCCGAAGACGGCGCCGATGCCCCACATCACGAGCGCCGTCGGCTGCAGGTGCGGCGGGAAGGTCGCGAGCAGGATCGCCTGTCCCATCGGCATGATCGGAGCGCCGAAGGCGCCCTGCGCGACGCGGGCGATGACCAGCGTCTCGAGGCTGTTCGCGACGCCGCACAGGAACGACGACACGGTGAAGCCGAGCACCGTGAAGAACATCATGTTGCGCCAGCCGACGCGGGCGGCCATCCAGCCCGTGAGCGGCGTCGCGACGGCGGTGGCGACGAGGTTCAGCGTCACCACCCACGAGATCTCGTCCTGCGTCGCCGAGAACGTGCCGCGCACCTGCGGCAGCACGAGGTTGGCGAGCGTGATGGTCATGCCGAACAGCAGGTTCGACAGCTGCACCATCAGCAGGATGAGCCATTGCCGGCCCGTCATGCTGAACAGCCCGCCCTGCGTGCTGGCGTCCGACTGGGTCATGCGTGATGCGATCCTGTGGCTACGCTCGACGGGCGCTTACACCAAACGGGCAACGGTAGCATCGATTCGGGTCCGACGCAGCCCGTTTTTTAGACAGCGAGGGGAGCGTAAACGATCGACACCACAAGCGGTTGAAGAGCGGATCGTCCGATGTCATGGTAGCGGCGTAGTCGATAGAAAGTGGGAGTGTCAGTATGTGTGAATCGAATAATGAAAAAAAGGCAGAAAGCCCAAAAGATCCAAAAGATTCAAAAAATTCAAAAGATCCAAAAGATCCAAAAGATCCAAAAGATCCAAAAGATCCAAAAGATCCAAAAGAGCCAAGTGAGCCGTTGCGCTGGAAGCTTTATGACAAATATCGGGATTATTTGAAGCACGAGGATGCACTCATAAATTGGCGCCTCACTTGGATGTTCGGTGTTAACGGCTTGCTCTTCGCGGGATTTGGATATTTGGCTAATCTGCTTCTGGAGCCGGGCAAGGCGAATAAATTGGATATTATCCTAAGCATGTTGTGTATAATAGCAACGGGCATAAGTGTGAGTTATATTACTAAAATGGCGGTCAATGCAGCAATGCGAGCCCAAGATAATCTCAAGATGCGCGCAAAGAAAGTTCTTAGTCTCGAAGACGACAAGCCAGATGTGGATGTTCCGGTCTTTAAAGTATGTACTGCCGATCACCCAGACAACGCGCTGTATCTACCAATGGTATCAGGAGGCGGAATAGAGGACGCCAGCTTGCGTGGCGCT
>JBFWQN010000092.1:0-13447 GCA_050249405.1 Hyphomicrobiaceae bacterium
GAGGCGCTGCGCCTCGGCCTCCGTCCCGGCAATCATGGGGCTCAGCCCCGGCAGGATCAGCGCCTGATCCGCCGGCCGCCCGGCCGCGACCACGCGTGCCTTCAGATCGGCATAGAACTCCTGCGCCGTCCGCTTCTCCATGTGTGCCGTGAAGATCGCCTCGGCGTGGCGCGCCGCGAAGGCGCGGCCCGTGTCGGACGAGCCGGCTTGCACCAGCACCGGGCGCCCCTGCGGGCAACGCGGCAGGTTCATCGGTCCGGCCAACTGGTAGCGCGCACCTTTGTGGTTGATCGGCCGGATGTGATCGGTCCGCGCATACTGCCCCGACGTCCGGTCGTCGACGACGGCATCGGCGGCCCAGCTGTCCCACAGCCCCTTGACCACCTCCAGGAACTCCTCGGCGAGCTCGTAGCGGCCCGCATGCGTGACCTGACCGTCGCCGCCGAAATTGCGCGCCGCCGCCACCGACCACGTCGTCACGATGTTCCAGGCCGCGCGCCCGTGCGACATGTGATCGAGCGAGGCATACATGCGCGCGAGGTTGAAAGGCTCGGTATAGGTCGAGGAGGCAGTGGCGATCATCCCGATCCGGCTGGTCGAGACGGCGATGGCGCCGAGCACCGTGATCGGCTCGAGCCACGTGCGGCCCGCTTGCCCCACGTCGTCGGCCACGTTCAGCTGGTCGGCGAGGAAAATCGAATCGAAGTGCGCCTTCTCGGCCCGCTGTGCGAGGTCCACATAGTAGCGGATGTCCGTCAGCGGCAGCTCCGAGGCTCGCGGATGGCGCCACGACGCCTCGTGATGACCGCGGCTCTGGATAAAGAGATTGAGGTGAAGCTGGCGTCGCATGGTAGCCCCTCGCGCCATATGGCCGGAGCCAGAGCCTAGCGAGGTCGAGGCCCCGCTGCCAATCCCGGGACCGCATTCTGTTGCGGCGTAAGGCGCCCCGCCCACGCCTGCGTTCGTGTCCCAGCCCGTGGCGACTGGGCAAATCGCACGATTGCCTGCTCAGTCAGGCGTGCTTTCGGCCTTTGCCTTGCCGCTGTCCTTGCCGCTCTCCGCCCCACTCGCCGGCATCGCAGCGTGCATGCGGGCCAGCGCCTCGGCGATGCGCACGCTGTCGAGGTCGTCCTTGTGGATCACGTCGACGGCGCCGGCCTTGATCAGCACGCCCCTCCGCTGCCGATCGACCTCGCCGCTGACGACGATGATCGGACCGTCGTAGCCGCACCGGCGCAGGAACGGGATGGTGTGCGTCGCGTTGTCGTTCGGCTTCAGGTAGTCGTCGAGGAAGATCATCTCGGGCTTGCGCTCGATCACGGCATCCAGCGCGCTCCCGAGTGTCTTCGCACGCCGCACCTCGATGCCGTAGCCGAACATGATGTGCAGCGTCGCGCGCAACCGATCCGCGTCGAAATTCTCGTCCTCGACGATCAGGACGTCGGCGAGCCCCGGCTGCCCCATGCGGGTCTTGGTGATGTCCGCCTTCCTGGCGAGAAAATTGCCCCCGGTAGACTTGGGCATGAGTCGTGCTCCTGTTCGATCGTCTCGGCGCAAGTTGTATTGCTGGCCTCGGAGGCCACGGGCTAAGGCGGCAAGGACTTCGGCCAGACGACGCGAAACATCGCCCCCCGTGCGCGCGCCGGCTCCGATTGCACCGAGATCGTGCCGCCGAACCGCTCCACCGTGCGCTTGACCAGCGCGAGGCCGATCCCCGCGCCTTGTGCAGTGTCGCTATCGGCGATCTGGCGGAACGGCAGGAAAATGGCGCCATGCCATTCGGGCGCGATGCCCGGTCCATCGTCGGCCACCGTCACGACAAGGGCGTCGCCGTGATCCTCGCCACGGACGACGATGTGCCCGTCGATCCGGTCGTGATGCTTGATCGCGTTGTCGAGGAGGTTGCGCAGCACGATGTCCAGCCCCTCGGCCACAGTCGTCAGCGTCGGCCAGCTGCCCTCGATGGTGATGCGCTGCGAGGCGCCCGCACCGCTCGACCCTACGACGTCGGCGGCGAGCATGCCGGTATCGATCGTCTCAGCCGTCTCGGCCTTCCGGCCGGCACGGGCGTACTCGAGCAGCCCCGTCAGCATGGCGCCCATGCGCCGGGCCTGCTGCAGCGTCCGGTCGATGGCCTCGCGCGCGAGCCGGCCGTCATCGGCATCGAGCGCCGCACCCGCATCGCTCGCGGCATAGCGCAGCCCGCGGAGCGATGCCCTCAGATCGTGCGAGATCACCGAGGCGAACTCGGCGAGATCGCGGTTTGCGGTCGCGAGCCGCTGGTTCACCCGGGCCAGCTCCCGCGCCGTCGCCGCCACCTCGGCCTCGGCGATCATCCGCGCGCGCGTTTCGTCTGCCAGCCGGTACTCGATGTCCGAGCGCGAGACGGCACGCGCCACCAGCAGCAGGTAGCAGTCCTGCTCCACCGACCAGTACACGGCGAGGTTCAATCGCTCGGCGTCCGTCGCATCGCCCGTCGGCATGCGCACGTTCGGCAGCGCCAACGACCGGGACGGCTCGCCGCGCAGCGCCGCAAGCTCGTCCTCGAGTCCGATGAAGGCCGGAACCGCCTCGCAGATCGGCACCCCGAGCGGGATCGTGTCCGCAAGTCGCCCGTAGCGCTCGAATGGCCGCAGCGCCACGTCCAGCCACGCGAGACCGTAGACGCCGCGCTCGGCCATGAACTTTGCCGTGGGAAGGATGCGGAGGGGCACTTCCCCATTGTCCGGCTCAGATCTCACGGCGGAGGATGGCATTGGCGGCCTGTTTGAAGGCGGTCAGCACGTTTTGTGCGGTCATGGCGCTCGTCCAGACGATCGGCTGGCTCGCGACGCGCAGGGCCTCGGGCAGGATGCCGTCGTCGGAGGCACCGATCAGATCGAGCTTGTTGACGACGAAGCTCATGTGGCGGCTCGGCATCGCCTCCTGGAAGCGTTCTGCCAGCGCCACCATGTGATCGAGCGTCTTGCGCCGCGACGCATCTCCGATGATGAGCGCACCGGATGCACCTCGGCTGTAGACGTGATCGAAGATGCTCTTTCCGTAGTTTCCGTCGAGATCCCAGAGCACCAGCTCGAGCGAGCGCAGACCGCCTTCGCCGAGCCCCTTCATGTCGTACCGGTAGAGATCGACACCCATGGTGGCGCGATAGTCCGACGGCAGCTCGTCGTGCACGAGCCGCCGAACCAGCGACGTCTTGCCGACGCCGATCTCGCCGAGCAGGAGCACCTTCTTCGCTGTCACGGCCCGCCCCCCTTCTCGCCCGCGAAGGCGATTTCGAGCTCGACTCGCCGGTTCGGGCTGTCGGCACCGGCTCCGGGAGCGATGTTGGCGCCGTTGGCACGGCCGACCGGGATCAGCAGGGACCGTGGCACGCCGCGCACCACGAGATCGGCGACGACAGCGTCGGCGCGCGCCTGTGCGAGTGGCGAGTTTCGTGCGCTCGTGCCGCCCTCGTCGGTATAGCCAACGACGCGGACCGCCACCGCTGCCTCGTTGATCAGACGCGCCGCCGCATCGAGCACTTGCGCGGCGGCGGCCGCATCCCTGTAGCTGGCATCGTTGCCGAAGAAGATCGCATTATCGGCAACGAGCTGCGCGAGCTTCTGGCGCGGTGTGGGAGGTGATGGCCGTGCTTCCGCGAGCTGGCGCTCGAGCTCGGCGATACGGGCCTCGAGGCGCCGGTCGAGCGCCGTGACGCGCTCGTCGGCCTTGCGGTCGATCTCCGCAGCCTGCTGGCCGACATCATCGACCCGGCGTGCAATCGGTGCCACGGCGCGGCGGTGCTCGAAAGCGACGACCAGCCCTGCAATCCGGTCCGCGAGCGTCGACAGCGCCTCGGCCCCGTCGGTCGCGTCCTGCGGCGGCCGCTCGTCCGATGCGGCATCTGCACCGGCGATGATGGCGAGCCGGGCAGCGCCCGTCCTGAGGCTCGCCACGGCCCTGCGAACCGCCTCGTCGAGCTGCTCACGCGGCTTCTCTGGTCCCCACGCCTCGATTTCGGCGAGGATGGCCCGCGCCACCGTCTCCGTGTTGGCTATAGGCTCACGCTCCGGCGAGTCGGGCAGTCGCGTCCGCGCTGCCGCCAGGTCCGCGACCAGCGCAGCGAGCTTGCGCTGTGCCCGATCGAGCGAGCGCCTGAGCCCTTCCGCGCCCACGCGGGCATCGACATCCAGCCTCGGCAGCACGTTCAGCGCCGATTCGATCTTGGCTTGCGGAGCCGCGGCCCTGATCGCACCCAGCACCGCGCGCCGCGCCGGCTCGTCCGGCGCGAGCCCAGTGAGCCAGATGCGCACGCCCCCCCGCTCGACATGCACATCGACGGGATAGCCCTTCAGCGCCACGACCGAGGCCAGTGCACCCCGTGATCGGGCCTCGACGTCCCTCGTCAGCCAGCTCACGTAGCCCCACCAGACCGCAAGGCCGATCAGAGGCAGACCGACGACGGCGGCGACGAGCTTGAGCATGCCCGATCCCGCTCCACCGGCGGCATCGGCCGCCGCTGACTGCGCCGTTGCCTCGACCCGGCCGGCGAAGCCTCCGAGCAGGCTGTCTCGCTCCTGCTTGCGGCCGGGCTCGTCGTCCCCGCCCGCCGCCGGCATCCGCCGCTCGATCTCCTGATGGTCGCCGAGCACGCGCACGAGCTCCGCGTCGAGCATCGTCTCCACACCCGCCGGTGCCGTACCGCTGCACTTGGCGGCGAGCAGATAGTCGGGCGAGCCCCGCAGGTAGATCCGGTGGTCATCGAGGTCGAGTGTTCTCAGGCTCTCCTTGTCCGCCTCGAACGCCTCCTCGGCGAGCGAGGAGATGGCCGCGAGAAAGCCGCTCACCAGCGAGTCGCGGTTGGCACCCGTCGGAGGCTCCGAGCTTCCGGGCCGCCGCCAGTGATGAACCAGCAGGCCCGACCCTCGCCGCACCAGATAGATTTCGCTGATCTCCAGGCGCTGCGTCTCGGCCAGCGCCAGCTCTGCCATGCTGCGCCCCGATGCGACACTGCGCAGCCACAAGGCGAACCGGTTCTGGCTGAGCCCTGCCTCGAGCCGACGGTTGATCTCCTGCATCATGTCGCGGATGGCGCTCGCCACATATCGAGACACCATCTCGCCCATGCGGGGGTACATCACTCCGGCGATCTGGTCCTGCATCTCCTGAGAGCGCATCTCGGTGCGCAGCGTCCGCAGCACCATGGGCGCCAATGCGTCTGCCAGCTCCGTGTGCCGGGTGGTCTCGGCGTCCTTCAAGGCGCGGTCGAGCACCTGCGCGACGCTGCGCTGGAACACTTCCTCGTTCCCCGCACGCGACTGCAGCTCCGCCATGCGGGCCGAAAGCGTATCGATTTCGCGCGCCTCGCGGTCGAACAGCAGCTCCTTGAGCCGCGACACGGCTTCCTGCGACCTGGTCTCGGGCATGGCGTCTCCTGCAGGAACGTGCCCCCGGGCGGTCTGCGAAGCGAGCCGAGCAGCGCCACGCTGGACGGGCGAAGCGCTGCTAATCGAGGCCGATACGTCGAATCTTGTCCCCGAGCTCGTCGATGCTCGAAGCGAGCTGGTCGAGCGATCGCCGCCGGTCCGCCGACACGTCGGCCCCGAGTGTGTCCAGGCGCGCCTGAATGGCGTCCAGCTTCCGATGGAGCCCCTGCTCCAGCTCCCTGACCCGCGCCTCGATCAGCGCCAGCCGCGCATCGCTGTCTCGCTTGAACTCGCCGAAAAGCAGCTCGCGGATTTGATGCATCTTGTCCTCGAGCGGCTCATGCAGGGCCGAGCCGTTTCGCGGCGCTCCGAAAGGTGATGTGCTCATCTACTCAGACCCCGACGCATTCTCTCGGTAGACAGCTAGGCATGATGCCGACTGAAGGCCCGAAGCATCTGACCCTAGTGCTTCCTGCATGAAAAGTGAATTTCCTTCAACAGCCAGAATTTTCAACGATTACTGAAAAATGTCTTCCGTGTCGGCCCGCAAGGCTGGCCAAGGCGGCAGCTGCAATGTCGACTGAGTTTGTGCGGCCCGGTCGAGGCTCGAATGAACGCGGGGCATTGCCAAGTCGCCGCACGGCTTCTAGCGTTTCCTCAGCGCCAAAATCTGAGCGACAGGGGCAGCCATGTTCATACGGTCCGTCGAGCACGATACTTCGCTCGATCAATTCCGCGCCGAGGTGCGGGCCTTCTGCGAGAAGGAGCTTCCCGAGGTCGTCAAACGCAAGCAGGCCACTGGCCAGCACCTCGAGAAGCACGAGTACGATCAGTGGTTGAAGCGGCTCGGCACCAAGGGTTGGCTCACCGGCAAGTGGCCGAAGGACCACGGCGGCCTCGGCTGGGCGCCGGCGCAGCATCTGGCCTTCCTCGAGGAGCTGGGCCGCGCGGGCGCCCCGCCGCTTCTTTCTTTCGGCCCGACGATGGCCGGCCCGGTGATCTACACCTTCGGCAACGAGGCGCAGAAGCGTCAGCACCTTTCCGGCATCATCAGGAACGACGTCTGGTGGTGCCAGGGCTACTCGGAGCCGGGCGCCGGCTCTGATCTCGCCGCCCTGAAGACCCGCGCCGACCGCGACGGCGACCACTACGTCGTCAACGGCCAGAAGATCTGGACCTCCATGGCGCATTGGGCCGACTGGATCTTCGCCCTGGTGCGGACGGATCAGAAGGCCAAGAAGCAGGAAGGCATCTCGTTCCTGCTGATCGACATGAGGACGCCCGGCATCACCGTGCGCCCGATCATCGGCATCACGCTGGGTCATCACCTCAACGAGGTGTTCTTCGACAACGTCCGCGTCCCGATCGCCAACCGCATCGGCGAGGAGAACAAGGGCTGGACCTACGCCAAGTTCCTGCTCGCCAACGAGCGTGTCGGCAACGTCGACATCGTCAAGCTCGAGGCGAATATCGACCAGATCCGCTCCCTCGTCGCTGAGACTCGCGAGGGCGGCAAGGCTCTGGCCGACGACCCGATGGTGAAGCGTCGCATGGCCGAGCTGGAGGTGGGGCTCGCCACCGTGAAGGCACTGATGGCCGATCAGCTCGCCGCCGCCCGCCAGGACGGCGCCCCGTCGCTGATGGGCGCCGCCGCCCTCAAGCTGCGGGGCACCGAGCTGCAGCAGGCCATCCTCCAGACTGGCCTCGACGTGCTCGGCCGCCACGGCATGGTCTACCAGAACGAGGCGCTCAACGCCGGCTGGAACGGCGAGGTGCTGGGACCGGGCTCCTCGGCCGACGTCATCTACGAGCACCTCTACCGCCGCGCGGCGACCATCTACGGCGGCTCGAGCGAGGTCCAGAAGAACATCATCGCCAAGGGCGCCCTCGGACTTTGACCGCCGCCGCCTGCTCCTGCGCCTGCACGTGCATAGGAGGAGGCGGCGCCCAGTGGGACGAGCTGCTGTATCGGCCCCAGTCATCACCCTTGCCTTCTCCCTATCCGCCAGTGCAGGGCGGCAGGTAAACGGAGCTGCGGAGCATCCCATGTTCATCCGTACGGTCGAGCAGGATTCCTCCCTCGACGCCTTCCGCGCCGAGGTCGCCGCTTTCTGCGAGCGCGAGCTGCCCGACGTCATCCGCCAGAAGCAGGCCAAGGGGCAGGCCTTGGAGAAAGCCGAGTACGATCAGTGGCTGAAGCGGCTCGGCACCAAGGGTTGGCTCACCGGCAAGTGGCCCAAGGAGCACGGCGGCCTCGGCTGGGAGCCCGCTCAATTCCTGGCGTTTCAGGAGGAGCTGGGCCGCGCCGGCGCGCCGCCTGTGCCGCCTTTCGGCCCGACGATGGCCGGCCCGGTGATCTACACCTTCGGTAACGAGGCGCAGAAGCGGCAGCATCTCCCGGGCATCATCCGCCACGACGCCTGGTGGTGCCAGGGCTATTCCGAGCCGGGCGCCGGATCCGATCTTGCCAGCTTGAAGACCCGCGCCGATCGCGACGGCGACCACTATGTGGTCAACGGCCAGAAGATCTGGACCTCCATGGCGCATTGGGCCGACTGGATCTTCGCGCTCGTCCGCACCGACCAGAAGGCCAAGAAGCAGGAAGGCATCTCGTTCCTGCTGATCGACATGAGGACGCCCGGCATCACCGTGCGCCCGATCATCGGCATCACGCTGGGTCATCACCTCAACGAGGTGTTCTTCGACAACGTCCGCGTCCCGATCGCCAACCGCATCGGCGAGGAGAACAAGGGCTGGACCTACGCCAAGTTCCTGCTCGCCAACGAGCGCGTCGGCACCTTCGACGTGGCAAAGATCGAAGGTACCATCGACCAGATCCGCACTCTGATCGCTGAGACCCGCGAGGGTGGCCGCACGCTGGCCGAGGACCCGATGATGCAGCGGCGCATGGCCGAGCTCGAGGTCGGCCTCGCCACGGTCAAGGCATTGCTGGCCGACCAGTTGGCGGCCGCCCGCCACGAAGGTGCCCCCTCGCTGATGGGCGCCGCGGCCCTCAAGCTGCGCGGCACCGAGCTGCAGCAGGCCATCCTCCAGACCGGCCTCGACGTGCTCGGCCGCCACGGCATGGTCTACCAGCGCGAGGCCCTTGAGGCCGGCTGGAACGGCGAGATTCTCGGGCCCACCTCGTCGGCCGACGTCATCTACGAGCACCTCTACCGCCGCGCGGCGACCATCTACGGCGGATCGAGCGAGGTCCAGAAGAACATCATCGCCAAGGGCGCGCTCGGACTTTGAATTCGCCCGGTCGCGCCGACAGCGGCGGCCAGGCGTCAAACAGGGTGGCAGCACCCGGAATTCGTGGAAGAGGAAACCCCATGCCGTCCCTATCGAGCGAAGAGCGCCAGCAGCTCAACGACAGCCTGCAGGAGATGCTCGCCGACAAATATTCCTTCGAGCAGTGGAAGAAGCTCGCGCGTGCCCCGGGCGGCGAGGGCTTCGGCCGGGCCGAGTGGAAGCAGTTCGCCGACATGGGCTGGCTGGGCATCGCCATCCCCGAGGAGAACGGCGGCTCCGGCGGCGGCCAGACCGAGCTCGGCATCGTCATGGCCGGTGTCGGCCGCTACATCCTGCTCGAGCCGTTCCTCGGGACGGTGGTCCTCGGAGCGAGTGCCATCGAGCTGGCGGGCACGGCCAAGCAGCGCGAGTAGCTGTCCAGGATCGCGACCGGCGACCTGCTCCTCGCGTTCTGCCATTCCGAGCCCGGCTCGGGCTACGCCCGCGACTATGTGAGGACCGTCGCCAGCCGCGACGGCGCCGGCTACAGCCTGACCGGCGAGAAAACCTTCGCCCTCCACGCGCATGCGGCCGATATGCTCGTCGTCTCGGCCCGCATCGGGTCCGAGACTGGTCCCCTCGGCCTGTTCCTGGTGCCCCGCACCGCGTCCGGGGTCTCCCTGCTACCGGCGCCCGCTCTGGATGGCCGGCCGGGCGGCGCCGTGCGCCTCTCGGGCGTCAAAGTCGAGGCCGCGGCGCGGCTCGGTGACGGCGAGGCGGATTTGACCAGGATCGTCGATCGCATCATCGACCGCGGAGCGATCGCCGCATGCGCGGAAGCTGTCGGCGCGATGGCCTCCGTCACGCAACAGACCGTCGAGTATCTGAAAACACGCCAGCAGTTCGGTCAGCCGCTGTCGAAGTTCCAGGTGCTCCAACATCGCCTCGTGGACATGAGTGTTTCGACGGAGGAAGCACGGGCCATCGTCCACGCTGCGCTCCAGGCCCTCGACGACGGCGCCCCGGACGCCCAGCGCATGGTTTGGATGGCCAAGGTGCGCACGGCTCAGTCTGCGCGCTTCGTCGGCGGTCAGGGCATCCAGCTGCATGGCGGCATGGGCATGACCGACGAGCTGTCGATCGGCCACTACTACAAGCGCCTCACCATGTGCGAGACGATGTTCGGGGACGGCGAGTGGTACCTTCGACAATTATCCGCGGATCGCGCCGCGGCCTGAAGGGCGTGATGAACGTCCAACAGCCTGTCAGTCGAGGGTGACGCCCCTCAGCTCCAGCGCCTCGCCAACCGGCGAGGCGCGCAAGCCCTTGACGCGCTTTGCATAGGCAGTGGGCCGGCGACCGCTCGCGATGAACAGCCCCGCCTGGTCCTCGGCCAGCAGCGCGGCCGCTTTCTCGTAGCCCTGCCGCCGGAGCTTGGGGTCGAGGGCGAAGCGCGCCTCCTTGACCAGGCGATCGATATCGCGATTGCAATACCAGCTCGCATTCCCCTGACCGAACAGATCGCAGTCGTAGAGCTCGCCGAGCCAGTTGTTGGCATCGAGATAGCGGGTGCCGCGCCACAGGAACAGAATGTCGTACATCTGCTTCTCGTCGCGCATGCGATTTGCGACGGCCGGCCAGGGCTCGGTGACGATGCGAGCGGAGAGACCGATCTTGACCAGCCCGTCGAGCATCACCAGCGCCGCCCGCTCGGAATGCGGCTCGCCGGCAATCGCGCCGATGACCAGCTCCTTCGGCACGGGCTTGATCTTGGCGATGGCCGCCGCAGCAGCCCCCAGGTCGTAGGCCGGCTTGGCTAGTCCGGCGGGCAGCGTGCCCAGCGAGGGCGGCAGCGGGACGGGCAGCGGTGTCGCGCCTACGAGCGTCGTTGCAGTGAAGCGGTCCGCATCGAAAGCTTGTGCCAGCGCACGGCGGAAGGCCAAGGACTTCATTGGCTCACGTCCTGCATGCAGAAGGCCCATGAACGCCCGCGGACTGTCGCTTTCGAGCAGCGCCACGTCCTTCGTCTCGCGCAGCCGCTTCAGCTGGTGCGGCAGCAGCGTTCCCTGTGCAATATGGATTTCGCCTTTGACCAACCCATCGACTCGCAGCTCCGGATCGATCGACGGTCTGAGCTCGATCTCCGAAGGTGCACTGTTGCTGGCTGATCCGGCTTCGCCTGTCCAATGCCCCGCGAACCGCTCGAGCACCAGAGTGCCGGTCGGCGTCTCGGATTTGAGAGCGAGCACACCCGATCCGGCATCGTTGGATTGCAGCCAGGCCCGCCCCCAGTCGTTGTTGACCTCGTTGGCCTTCAGCAACTCCGCGTTGACGATCGAGAGCTCCGGCAACAGGGAGAGAAACAGTGGTGAGGCCCGTGTCAGGCTGAACTCGACGGTATAGGCATCGACTGCCTTTGTGGAGCCCGGGCTGATCAGCCCGGCGAGTAGCGGAGCCACGCCTCTCTTCAGAGCGAGAATGCGCTCGACGGAGTAGACCACATCGCTGGCTTTCACATCGCGGCCGTCGTGAAACTTGGCATCTTTGCGCAGTGCGAAGCGGAACGACCGCTCATCCTCTGATTTCGTGTACGACTGCGCCAGCCACGGCGTGATCCTGACAGGACCGTCTTGCCAGCGGAACAAGCCATCGTAGAGCTGCAGGCGCGCGTCGGCCTGCCGCGTATCCAGGTTGAGGTGCGGGTCGAGGGTATCGATCGGGGAGGCGAGCCCGACGACGAGCCGTGGCGGGGAAGCCTCTGACGAGGCGGTTGCTGGCGTGGCCAGGAGTGCGCCGAGCGCGAGCAAATACGATAGCAGCCTGCCGACGCTGGTCCGCATCTCAGCTTACACTCTCCCTCTCGGCCACCCGATCCGTGCTGGCCCCGGCGCGTCGACCATCGTGGATCGACCAGATCGGGAGCAGACATCGCGAAGGCCCCGGCGTGTTGATCTCACGCCTAGTTGACGGAGTCATGGCAACAACCCTGCTCGCGGTCAACCGCGGCGCGCCGCCGGACGAGGCGAAAGATCACCGTTTGCGCAGTGTTGGCGCTTGATCGGTGCGCCATGCCGCCACCAAGGCCTCCGGCCAATGCGCCGGCAGCGAACAGCGCCAATGCCTCACAACGGGCTTGTGAGCCGCAATCCGCTCTGCTACATCGAGCGCCTTCCCAACGATGCGGTCGTGGCGGAATTGGTAGACGCACTAGCTTGAGGGGTTAGCGCCGCAAGGCGTGGAGGTTCGAGTCCTCTCGACCGCACCATTCGGCCCTTGAGCCGGATCCTACATTGCAATCGACCATTTTGTCGGAGTGGTTCAACCGAGCCGCTCTGTCGGCTTCCTGACGACCAGGATTTTGGCCAGGAACGACGTCCAGCTCGCATGCGGAACGAGACCGGCTTCGATCAGCGCTGTGTCGAGGTCGTCCTCGACATAATCTGCAAAGAAGGGCTCGTGGAATCGGACGGGGAAGCCCTCGAGCAGCCCGTCCCAACCGGGCCGATCGTTGGTCTGCAGGCTGTCGACGATGACGAGCATGCCACCCGGCTTGAGCACACGCGCCATTTCGGCCGCGACTTGGCGCCGGGCCTCCCTCGGAAGCTCGTGGAAGAGGAACACTGCCGTCACGATGTCCTGGCTGTCGCCCGGGAGGGGCATCGCCTCCCCGTTTGCCCGCAGCAGCTTGGCCGGACGGCGTCCTTGAAGATGCCGCCGCGCCTCGTCGAGGTAGCTCTCCGATAAGTCGACTCCGGTGAGCCGCATGGCCGGATAGAGCCGTCTCGCGTCCCGCAGCAGGCGTCCCGTCCCACATCCGACGTCGCAAAGCGCGACTCCGCGCTGATCCCGTCCTTTCATGAAGTCCGCGATCGGCCGCAGCGCCTCCCTCCGCATCGGTGCGGCGCCACCGAGGAACAGCGTCTCGACCTGCACGTCGTAGAGCCGAGCCGATTCCTCGCTCAGATACCCGCCCTTCTGGAAATGAAAATCCTGCCGATAGTACTCCGGCAGATCGTCGGCCTCACTGGCCTCGCGCGCAGTGGCGGCATCTCCCGCAGCTCGCCGTCGCAGCGCGTCCGGCAGGTCGCCGAGCATGAGCGCCGCCCGTCGCACGGCCTCGGCTGGAGCCAATCCGTCGTCGAGTGGCGGCAGGATGCCGGCCGCGACGCCATCGGCATCCCGCGTGAGCAGCCGGCTCAGATCGGCCATGATCTCCCGCTCGGTCGGCACAGGTCGCACGGGCGTGTATCGAGGCCGGAGCCCCAGCCGGCTCGACTTCCATTCCGCGAGCCGATTGAGGGAAAGATACCAGCCGAGCCGGGTCAGCCGCTTCGCACCTTCGAGACCGGCTTCGATCGCGCTCGCCATGCCGAAATCCTTTTCTCAGGCCTCCGGCTTGAGGTCGGAGCCCGACGGCGTCTTCGCAATCGGTTCTCTCGTCGCAGCCGCCCGATCAGGCCGGCGACCCATATCGGACACAGCCGCTCGCTATAGGATTTGGCTGGCCAATGCTTTACGCAACGGACTTCGCCACTGGCTTCGCCATTGGACTGGCGCGACTGTGCGCCCGAAGCCCCACCCCGAGCCTCCGGTCATGCAATCCCAAGCTTCGACATTGCCGGATGATCCTCCCCGAGCCGCGGCGCTCTCCCTTCTCGTCATGCTCGTCGCGACGACGAGCCTGTCGCAGTTCTTCCGCGCCTCGACCACAGTCATTGCACCCGAGCTGATCCACGATCTTGCCCTATCGCCGGGCATGCTCGGCTTCGCCAATGCGTGCTTTTTTCTGGCGTTGCTGGCCATCC
>JBFWQN010000093.1:0-13287 GCA_050249405.1 Hyphomicrobiaceae bacterium
GCCCGATTCGAAAACGCGCTGCGGCTTTGCCGGGTCGGTGCGGTCGAGCAGCGCCGGGATCTTCGAGTTCGGATTGACGGCGACGAAGCCGGACGAGAACTGATCCCCATTGCCGATGCGGATGAGCCAGGCGTCGTACTCGGCGCCGGCATGACCGAGGGCCAGCAGCTCCTCCAGCATCACCGTCACTTTCACCCCGTTGGGCGTGCCTTGCGAGTAGAGCTGCAAGGGGTGCTTGCCGACCGGCAGCTCCTTGTCGTGCGTGGCCCCTGCTATCGGGCGATTGATGTTGGCGAAGCGTCCCCCGCTCGCCTTGTCCCAGGTCCATACCTTCGGCGGAACGTAGGCGTTGTTGTCGCTCATGAGAAAGGCTCCGTTGGTGAGGAGGTTTGCGTTGCGGCACTTGGCCGGGAGGGGCCCCATCCTTCCCTCAACGCGCGACCGGCGACAACAGCAGCTCGCCTGCGGGATGCCTGAGAAAAACTAACTCGCGCCTGCACACTGGCCGGGCTGGTGGTTCGCTGCTATGCCGACTGGCCGAGCCACAACCTCTCCCGAGCAGGTCCCGCACATGACCACCCAGCCTCTCAGCGGCATCCGCGTCGTCGATCTGACGCGCGTTCTTTCGGGGCCCTTCGCGACGATGCTGCTCGGCGACATGGGCGCGGACGTGATCAAGGTGGAGACGCCGCAGGGCGATCCGGTGCGCGCGCAGGGCGACGTCTCGCGCGGCATGAGCTGGTATTTCGCCTCCTTCAATCGCAACAAGCGCTCCGTCGTGCTCGATCTACGCAAGGACGAGGGCAAGCGCGTGCTCGAGCGGCTGCTCGTGGGCGCCGATGTCCTGGTCGAGAACTTCAGGCCGGGCGTGCTCGCGGAGATGGGGCTTACCGAGGCTCGGCTCGCCGAGCTCAACCCGCGCCTGGTCGTCGCCTCGATCAACGGCTACGGCTCGACCGGGCCTTACGTAGACCGGCCGGCCTTCGACTTCATCGCACAGGCCATGTCGGGCTTCATGGGAGCCACCGGCGAGCCCGGCGGCGATCCCATGCGCGCCGCCCCGCCCATCTCGGACCTGATCGCGGGCCTCTACTGTGCCTACGGCGTGGTCAACGCGCTGCGTGCCCGCGACCAGACCGGCACCGGGCAGCGCGTCGAGGCGGCGATGGTGAACGGCATGGTCAGCATGCTGGCCTACCTCGCGTCCGAGTATTTCTCGACCGGCAAGGAGCCAGCCCGCACCGGCAACGATCATCCGATCGCCTCGCCCTACGGGCTGTTCCACGCCCGGGACGGCGCCATTGCCATCGCACCGGCGACACCGGACATCCTCGCCAAGCTGTTCCGTGAGTTGGGTCTTGCCGAGCACCTCGCGCGGCCGGACCTGCGCACGCCCGAGCAGCGGCGGGCGGCACGGGCCGAGCTCAACGCGCTCGTCGACAAGGCGCTGGCGCACGAGACTCAAGACTACTGGATTCAGCGCCTCAACAAGGCGGGCGTGCCGGCCGGCAAGGTCCTCTCCATAGCCGAGGTCTTCGACGACCCGCAGATCGCCGCGCAGGACATGGCGATCGACGTCGAGCACCCCGGGCACGGAACGGTGCGCATGACGGGCTTTCCGGTGAAGCTCTCGGCCACGCCCTGTCAGGTGCGGATGCCGGCGCCCGACCTCGGCGCCCAAACAGCCGAGGTGCTGGCCGAGATCGGTCTCGGCGCCGCCGAGATGTCGAGCCTCAGAGCCGCGAAGGTCATCCCGTAGGGGGTGGCCGGAGGCCACCCGAGGGCGCACCGGCAAGGAGAGATCAGAGCCTCTCTGTCCGAAGGGACATCAAACTCCGATGCCGGAGTCATTGGTGGGTGATGAAGGATTCGAACCTTCGACCCGCTGATTAAGAGTTCGTGCGCGCTTCCAATAAATCAATGGCTTAGCAGTCGGAAATGTCCGCGCGGCGGGTGCCGTCTGCTGCAAAAGTCGGACAGCTAAACGGCGATCCCTTCCTGGTCCATCCATGTGCGCAGCTTGGCAAAGCCGGCAGCCGCCATGCGGTCGTCGAGGGCGAGATAGTGCTGCAGAACCGTGTGGATGGTCTGCATCGAGTGGCCGGTGACGGCGCGTATCTCCGGCACGGTGCACCCGGCAAGCGCGAGCCGCGTTACAGCCGTGTCGCGCAGATCCAAAAACAACTTGGCGGCGCAGCCCGGATGCTCGCGCGCGGCTTCGGCGCGGACCTGGCGCCAGACTTTGCCGAAGCTCTCGCGGGTGTAGCTCCCGCCTCGCTCCGGCACGATCAAGCGGTATCCGGCGATCGACACGACGTCGGCCGCGCGGCGGCGCCGCTCGATCGCCTCGATCCGCTCGACGATCTGTGGCATGACCGGCATCGACACGCGGGCGCCGCGCTTTGCCTGCTTGAAGCGGATGCGGCCATCGTCGATCTGCAGCCCGGTGAGCGCCAGCACGTCGCCCTGGCGCTGGCCGGTGTGCAGGGCGATGACAACGGCATCGCCGACGGATGGAAGCGCCAGCCGGTCGGCGGCGGCGACCAGCGCCTCGATCTCTGACGGGCTCCAGACGATGCAGCGCGGCGCGACGCCGTCGAGGCCGAGCTTCAGGGCGGGATTGACGGTCAGCCAGCCAATCTTCAAGGCGTAGCTCAACGCCAGGCGCACGACGGCGAGCGTGGAGTTGGCCATCGCGTGGCCGCGCTCGCGGTAGAGCTCCTGCCACCAGCCGTAAAGGTGATGGTGCCGAAGAGCCGCGACGTCGCGATCGCCCATCTCGGCCAGCCAGACGGACGCCTTGCGATCGTAGTCGGCGCGGGTCTGCGCGGCCAGCCGATCCCAACGCGGGCTGCTCTTGCAGGCTTCCCACAGCGCGGCGCAGCAGTGCGCGGGCCGCTCCGGCCCTCGTCGGCGGCGCGGCTCGATCCCCCCGGATTGCCGCGCCGCCGCCACGGCGTTCAACTCGCGCGCGCGGGCAATCGCGGCCGCCTCGTCGAGCCAAACGCCATTCCCGTCCTTCAAGTCGACGCCGCGCAGGCCGAGCCCCCGCAGGCCCGGACCCGGCTCCCATCTCGGCCGGCCGTTGCGCAACTTGAGATAGGGAATGCTGATCGATGCCATGATGCGTCTCCTCCGGCGGCAGGGTCACACGCCACAGGCGCCGTCGGACAGTCTGATGCGAAGCCCGTGCAAGGGGCAGGTGACAATTCCGTCGCCGCCAGGCGCCAGCTGATCCAGGCGGTAGCCGCGATGCGGGCACACCGGACGGCCCTCGGCATCGTGCCGCACGCGGTTCGTGGCGAAGGCAGCGTTGAGGGCGACGACTTGTTTCGTCTGGCCGAAAGGATAAGCCGGCTCCAGGCGTTTGCAGCGCATGAGCTTCGGCGTCGGCTTCTCTGGCGCGGGATGCGGGCCTGGAACGTAGGCAAATACGCTGTCCGCTGTCGCGGGGCACGCCAAAGCATTGCCCAGATAGTTGTCGCAAAGCCGCATTTGACGCGGCAAATGCGGGGCGTGGCGCTGATTGAGGAAGCGCGTGTCTAGATGGCAGTGCGGGGCGTGGAAATGAAAAAACTCGGGGTCGGTGTGCAGCGCGCCGGTGACCGGCCACCACAGCTTTTTCAGCAGAAGCGTTCGCGTGAAGAACAGCGCCGGCACCCAATACATGCGGCCGATCACGGGCGGCCCCTGAACCTCGTCGATATGCTGCGGCATCAACCTAGCTCCGATCCGCGAAAACGTGCGTCGAGCGCCGCGACGTCGCCAGCGACGCGGACGTTTCCGGAATGCGTGAGGCGCTCGCCCTCGGCCGCCGCGGCGGCGGCGCGGAAAGCGGCGGCGGCGGCCTGCAGCTGGGGCGGAAGCTTCCTGTCTTTCCAGGCCATCACTTGCGCGCGGTCCCACGTCAAAGGCGCCCGACCGCCGAGCAGCGGGCGCGGCAAGCCGTGGTGACGGCACAGATCCTCAAAATTGTCGTAGATCCACGTTCGCTTGCGGCCGAGCTCGTCGGCCAGCTCCTCGACGGTGAGCGTCGGGCCGGGCATGTCAATCCTCCAGGCGGAAGGCGAGCGTTACGGCGGCGCCAAGCACCAGGCCGAAGGCGATGCCGACGAGTGCCGGAACGATTGGCTCGTCGAGCGTGCGGGGATCCGTGAGCAGCAGGATGGAAGCAGCGGCAAGGGCTGCGCAGGTGCCGGAGATGCACAGATACGCGCGCGGGATCATGAGCGGGGCCCAAGATAGTCGAGCACGATCGCATCCTCGACGCGGTCGCGCCGCAGGCCGTAGCCAATCTGCACAGGGTCGCGGCCCGGGCGCATGACGGTGATCTGGCCGTGCTTATTGGTGCGGGCGTGCCACCAGTAGCGCGTGCGTCCCAGGCGGGTCTCGAAGCTGCCGGTCCAGCGATTGACGGACCAGCGTATGGCTCTCTGCACGACCCTCGCGTCGTCGTTCGACATGATGTTCCCCTGATGCGCGGGGGAAAAGCGCCGGGCCGGTGTCTGGGGAGACCAAGGAGCCGGCCCGGCGTGATGCCACCCGACCCCGCGCGGGTGGCGAGAACAAGCTAGGCCATGCGCAAACGCATATGCAAGAGGGAAAATGCATGGCCGTCGGGCCATGCATGCACCTAGGCGGGCCGCACCATCTCGGTAACTTTGCCTTTGACGATCACGCGCTCGCCGTCGACCACGAGCGGGCGGCGCAGCTCTTTGTCCAGGCCCGCCGCGACCAGATAAGGCGGCTCGTACAGGCGGAAAATCGTTTCGGCGGAGCCGGATGCCCAGGCGTAATGCTGCGCGCAGACGATGTCGCCGGCCTTCGGCACGACGCCCAGATCGACGACGAGCAGATCGCCGGGCAGAAAACCCGCATGCACGAGTGCATACGATCGCAACTCCCATACGTCTGCGGCATTTCGCCCACGCACCAGCACCTCGAGCGCGGCGCGAAGATGAGCAGAAAGGCGCGGATCGTCGAGATCGAGGCCGCGGGCCTCCTCCTCGCCAAGCCCGCTCGCGGCCGGGCGAATGTCGGGCGGCGGCGGCTCGAAGCCGGTGGGCGCCGAACCGACCACGTGGGATATTTTCGAGACCGTGCGCAGGCTTAGCATCGGTCCGTCAGGATCGTTGAGGAAGCGCGTCAGCGTCGTCTGGGCGATACCGGCTTTGCGCGCAAGCGAGGTCGCCGTGTCGCCGGTGCGGGCGAGCACGTCATGAAGCCACGCCCGAACACCGTCGCGAGTCAAATCCATGCAATGGGGATAAGCAAGGCTCGCGCCTACGGATAGATGCAAAACTACCTTGACCGAGGTGCATCAACGGATGCATGGTCATGCGTATGCAAATGCACATGCATATAGACCCCATCAAGGCGAGCTTCCCTGAGCTGGACGCGCTGCGCTGCCATTTGCGGCTGTCGCAGAGCTACGTCTGCCGGGAAGCGGCGATCAACCCTGCAACCTACACGCGCTGGCGCAAGTGGGCCATCGGGCGGGGCGGTCACTGCCCGCAGTCCAGCTCGCTGCGCAACGTGCGCTCCGTCCTCGCCAAGGAGCTCGAGCGCGCCCGCGCCGAGTGATGTCGTTTCCCGGCCCTGCGGCCGGCTGTTGCGTCGCGTCTCCCGTGCCAGTCTTCAGGAGAAAACCCCATGGCTTACGTGTCCGTGGGGGACGCTGCCGCCGTGGTGCTCGAGCGCGCACGTTCCCAACCCTGCTCTATCCGACAGATGATCGACAATCGCGACGGCTCACTGGCTCTGCTGGAGATGGCTCCAGACGGCGACGTCGAGCTGCGCGGCCCCGAGACGACGCACGACGAGGCACAGCAGATCGCGCGCATCATTCTCGAGCTGGGCGGCCGCGGCGTGCCGACGACGCTGCACAAGCTGGCGCTGGCCTATCTTCATCTCTCGCAGTCGCGGGGCCTCGCATGAGCCCCCGCAAGGCTTTCCGGCGGGCTGCCGCCGTCGTCGCGCGCGATCGTGGCGTGCCTCTGCAGGCAATTCTCATTCCGCGCGGCGGTCGCCGCCAGGTGCAGAGGGCACGGCAGGTGGCACTGTATCTGGCCGTCACGGGCCTCGACGTGTGCCGTTCACATGCTGCCCAGGCCGTCGGCATCTCTCATCAGTACGGCATGCGCGTTGTCTCGAAGATCGAGGATCTGCGGGAGGATCCCGAGTTCGACATCTGGATTGCCTCGCTCGAGGAAAGGCTCGTCGCATGAGCACTCTCGCTTATTGGCGCCGGGAGCTGGCGCGCCATCCCATTCTCGCCGGCTGGCTGCTCATCTTTGCCGTGCATGCCGGCATGAACGCCAAGCTCGGCCACGAGATGGGCGGCAGTGAGGGGCTCGGCGCCCTGCTCTATGCCGCGGCGTTTCTCGGCTTTGCCGTGCTCGGCGCGTGGGCCGCAGACCAGATTGGAGAGGCGCGCGGCACGCGCCGCATGGGGCTCGTCACGGTGGCTCTGCTGCAGCTGGCGATCGGCCAGATGGCGGGATGGCAGGCCATGGGGCTGACGCTCAACAAGGGCGCGGCGACGCTCGAGGCCAAGGCAGACGCCAGGCGCACGACGAAGGACGGCCTCGACGGCGCCCGCGCCGAGTTGGCGGGGATCGGCACCGTGCGGCCGATCGAGGCCGTGCGGGCCGAGGCGACGCTCGAGTGCGAGATCAAATCGCGGACCTACAAGGACGGCGTCGGTCCGAAGTGCACGAAGTTGCGGGCGGAGCTCGCGGCGGCGGAGCGGGCTGCCCAGCTGCGGAGCGACATCGAGCGGCTGACGGGCCGGCTGGCGTCGGGGCCGGCCGTGAAGGACGCCAATGCGCTGTATCAGGCACCGCAGGGCATCGTGCAGGGCCTGGTCAACGCCTGGGCCTGGATGATGGGCGGCACGCCGGCAACTATCGCTCCGGACGATATTCGGTTCGGATGGATGGTGTTTCTCGTCTTTGCCCTGGAGTTCTTCGGCACGTTCGGGCTGGCCCTGGTGCGCGGCGCCGGCGGTCACGGCGGCGGCTCCGGCCGATCCGAGCCGCAACCGTCTCCGGCCGGCTCCGGACCGGGCAGCGGCGAGCCGGTGCATACCATGCGCGAGGCGATCGAGGCGGTGATGGGCAGCGCCAGGCGTGCTCTCCCGGCGCCGCCACAGCTCGCGGCGATCAGCGGCCCCGACGGCGGCAGCAGCTATGCCGTGCACGGCGCGCCGATCTCCATCCATTTCGCGGCGCCAGCGCCTCCTTCCGACCCCTCCGGCGCCGCGAGAGAGCCGGGGACGACCGGATCTAGACGGCCGTCCCCGGCATCCATGCCGACGCGCGATGATTTGCCGGCGCTGCCGGCTGACGCTCCGCCTGTGGACCGGAGCCGCATCATGCGGGCGCTGGCTCCGGAGGAAAGAGCCGCGGCCGATGTGATCCTGGCCTTCCGCGCCGCATGCCTGCGCGACACGCCAGGGGCCGTCGTCTCGGCGTTCGATGTGCACGCGCGCTATGCCGCCTGGGCGGGGGCGCGAACCATCGAGGCCGGGGCTTTCGTGCGGCTGCTGGCCGACGTCGCCGGCCTCGAGCCGGTCGCCATAGCGGGAGCCCCGCATTACCGCGACGTCGCGCTGCGCATGGCACCCCAGCTGGAGGCCGTGGCGTGAGCGACCGCACCCGGGATCTCGACGAGCTGCGCGCGGCGCTGGCCGATCGCGCTGCCGATCTCGCCGAGGTCTTGGTGCCGGATGGGCTGCGCTCGGGGCGCTACTGGATCGGGCCGCGGCCCGGCGACGGGCGCAAGCACAAGCAGAATTTCTGGGTGAACCTGCAGGGCGCGCAGTCGCCCGGATCGTGGAAGGACCCGGTCAGCGGCGACAAGGGTGGCCCGCTCGACCTTATCATGATCGCCACCGGCCTGGATTTCCGCGGCGCCGTCCGCTGGGCGCGCGATTGGCTGGGCTGGGAGCAGACGACCCCGGAGGAGCGGCGTCGCACGGCCGAGCAGATGGCCCGGCGGCGGGCCGAGGCGCAGGCCAGGGCGGCCGAGGACACGGCACGCAACCGGCGCCGCGCACAGGCGCTCTGGCTGCAGGCCGAAGCTCGTGTGGCTGGCACGCCGGTCGAGGCCTACCTGGCCGGACGAGGTATCGATGTCGCCCGCCTGCCGCACGTGCCGCGTGCTCTTCGCTTTGCCGTGCGCTCGCATCGCGAGAGCGAGCGGACCTTCCCGGCCATGCTGGCCATGATGACCGGGCCCGACGAGCAGTTCTGGTCGCTGCATTGCACGTTTCTCGCCGAGGACGGACGCGACAAGGCCCCGGTCGAGCCGCAGCGCAAGATGTGGCCGTCGATGACGGGCTCGGCCATTCGGCTGGCGCGGGGCGAGACGGGCCTTTCGATCGGTGAGGCCACGAAGCAGGGCCTGCTCGATACGTTGTGCCTGTGTGAGGGCGTCGAGGACGGGCTGTCGCTGGCGCTGGCCTGTCCGGAGCTGCGCATCTGGGCGGTCGGCTCTCTGGCCAATCTCGCGCACGTCCGCCTGCCGGCGTGCTGCGCGGAGGTGATCGTCGCTGCCGATAACGACTGGGCCAATCCGCAGGCCGCGAGGCAGCTCGAGGCCGCGTGCGAGGCGCTGGCCGATCAGGGCCGCAGCGTCAGCGTGGCCAGGTCCCACGTCGGCAAGGATGCGAACGACGCACTCAGGGGGAAAGCATGATGACACGTGACGCCGCCGTGCTGGCGGCCTGCCGGGTGGCCAACGTCGCCTGGATGGAGGGCAAGGCGCCGCTCGCTTTCCTGTGGAGCGATGCGCTGCATGTGAAGCCGCATCTGCTGGCTCAGTACGCGAGCATGCACCGCGATATGCCGGCCGAGGGTCTCTATCGCTTCGCGGTGCGAGATCACGTGGCCGCCGTCGAGTGGAGCCGTTGTCCGCCGCAGCTGCGTGTGGCCCTCGAGATTTTCCGCGCCAGCTATCTGGCGCTGCTCGCAGAGATCGAGGGCGCGGACGAAGCGATCAGGGCGAGGCCTGCATTGCGCGCGGTGCCGAAGGCGGCACCGAGGCCGTTGGCACCGTCCGTGGAGATGGACGCGGCCGTGGCCAGCATCGAGCGGCAATGGGCGGGCGACGACGGGAGCCCGAGAAAGCGGAGGGGATCGTGAGCATCGGTATCACAGAGAGAGAGATGGCTGCCTGGGAGCGCGACATCGCGCTGATGCGGGCGGTCGGCAAGACGCACATTCCGATGTCGCTCGACTTCCTCGAGAGAATGATCTCCCAGGAACGAGCCAAGCGGGCCCCTCCGACGCGCGTGCCGTTTGGCGGCGACGTCAAAGCGCCGCCGAGCCTGGAGTAGCCGCTCATGACAGAGGACGATGCGATTGCGGCGGCGCACCGCGCTGCCAATGGCGTGCTGGCCGACTGGATGCGCAAGATCGGGCTTTACGACCGGCGCGCGGAGCTGCCGATCGAATGCTCGGGGGTGGCTCCCGAGGTCGTCTGGATCACGCTGCGGCCTGACCGGCGGGCGTGGTCGGCGCTGGCGGACCGCGAGCGCCTGGCGCTCGAGACCTTCATGTACGTGCTCGAGCGCGCGCGGCTTTGTGTCCGCAAGGCACTGCCGCCGCCCTTACCCGGCCCGAGGGGCTTTCTCGCCGAAAGGATTGGCGACGACGAGGACCGGATGCCCGGTCTCGTGGAACGTGATCGTTTGCGCTGAAAGAAACCCCGATGTCAGAGCCAGCACCTATCACGTCGCTCGCGGCCGTGCGGGCGATGATCGCCGATCGCAAACCGATCAAGAGCCCGCCGTGTCAGGTTGCACAACCATCTGGCAGTCCGGGTGACTGGGATCATCGGCACGACCTGCCGCCGGACTGCCCCGTGAAGCCGCTCGGCATCCAGGGCGACCGCCTGTGGTTCCTCGATGGCATCGGGCAGGTGCGCGTCATGGACCCGCCTTACGGCAAGGGCCCCGTCCTCGGCCTGTTTCTGGGGCGCATCGATTACCTGGCCTGGGCCTGGCCACGGTGGGGCAAGGCGGACGAGGAGACCGGCAAGGCGGCCGTCAACGGCTACGCCAACGAGGACGTGTCGGCGGCCTTGATCCGGGCCTGCGCCAATAAAGGACCGTGGGACAGCATGGACCGCATTCGCGGCCGTGGCTGCTGGACCGACAGCGGTGGCAACCTGATCATCCACGTTGGCACGGCGATCATCTCGGGCCGCAGCGCGGTTCCGCCCGGGGAGCTCGACGGGCACGTCTACCCGACCCGGGCCGAGATCGCGCCTCCGCTGGCTTTGAAGGAGCCGCTGCCGTTCGATCCTGGTGCGATCCTGCGCGACACGCTCGCCCGCTGGAATTGGGAGCGTCCGGGTGTCGATCCGCACCTGCTGCTGGGCTGGATCGGCGCGGCCTTTCTCGGTGCGGCGCTGCCGTGGCGGCCGATGGTGTTCATGACGGGCGACAAGGGCACGGGCAAATCCACGCTGCAGGAGCTTCTGAAGGCGTTGTTCGGCGGATGGCTGATCCAGTCGGCGGACACGACACCGGCTGGCATCTACCAGCACGTCGGGCTCGACAGCGTCCCCGTGGCGGTCGACGAGCTGGAGAGCGAGAACGATACGCGCAAGACCGTGGCGATCCTGAAGCTGGCACGTCTGGCCTCGTCGGGAGCCGCCATGCTGCGCGGTGGCGATCGGCATCAAGGCGTGGAATTCAATGCGCGGTCGGCGTTCATCTTCTCATCGATCAACGCGCCGCCCCTGCCTCCGCAGGACCTGTCACGCATGGCGCTGCTCAATCTGCGGCGTCTCGTGGCTGGCACCAAGCCGCCCGAGCTGGACGCTCGCACCTTTGGCGTCATTGGGCGCGCGGTGCTGCGCCGGCTTTGGGGGAATGGCCGCGTTTCAGGCAGACGTTCGACGCATTCGCCGGCGAGCTCGCAGCCGCTGGCATGGACGGCCGAGGCCAGGCGCAATACGGCACGCTGCTGACCTGCGCCGACATGATCAGCCATCATGGCTGGGACGATGAGAGGCTGCGCCATGCGTCCGACATCGACGGCGACCTGGTGCCGTGGCGCGAGCTGTTGCGACCGTCGAATATGCTGGAGTTCGAAAACGCAACCGAGAACTGGCACGGTTGTATAAGGCACCTTCTGTCGGTGCGTGTCGAGGCATGGCGGAGCGGTCTGCGCACGACAGTCGGCCAGGTGCTGCAGGCCTACCACGATGGCGAGGACGGCTGCGACATCACCGCGGCCAATGGCCAGCTGTCACAAGCTGGATTGCGCATCGTGTTCAAGCGAGCGGCGGGCGGCAAGCATCGCCATTTCCTGGCCGTCCAGAACAACGGGCCGCTCGTGCGTGAGCTATTCCAAGGCTCGAAATGGCACGGCGACATCGGGGCCGGCATCTGGTCTCAAGCGCTGCGCCAGGGTCCTCGTGGGGCGTTCTGGGAGGTCGGAAACGAGCGCGTCAATGGCGTGAAGGACCGATGCACGTTGATTGCTCTGGATGGGCTCTATGGTCCGGACGGCATCATGCGCGAGGAGCATGAGCCAGAGCCGTAGCAAGGTCTTGCTGCAAACTCCCAAGAGAATAGTTGAACGGCGCCCGGAGCTGCCTCGCGCAGCGCTGGCACTGCCTTGGATTGGGCACGAGGCATCCCACGCTGCGTGAGGCAGCGCAGGAGCAGCGCCGTTTTCCGCCTGTCCTGACCTGTCCGCTGCCGAAACGTCCCGACCTGTCATCGCGGCCTGCGAATTCCGCAGGAGCCGAGGCCCAAAGGTGCGCGGTCGTCCCGACCTGTAGGCTTCGAGGAAATGAACCGCGAGGGCTTTGAGCTTGGAACGCGGGTCGGGGGGAGCGTTCCAAATGGCGTTCCGCCTCTAAGGCGCTGATAAACAGAGACAATCAATGAATTTGGAACGCTGGAACGCTGGAACGCTAGTCTTCGCGCATACGCGCGCGCGTATGGCACGCGTATGAGCGCGCGCATGAGGGCAACTTATAGCGTTCCATCCGTTCCAACGTTCCAAAGGGATAATAATAGATGCGAGTTCAATAGGTTAGGAGTGGAACGGTCGGCGGAACGGTGGAACGGGGAGCGTTCCAGAGCGCGATAAAGAACCGGGGTGAAATGGGCGAGCGGCAGGATACGGGCGGGCTGACGACGGTGCTGCAGCTGCTGGGCGCCATGGGGCGCACCGAGGCGGGCGGCGGCGAGCAGGCCGAGCTGTTCGAAGCCGAGGCGCCGCTGCCGCTGGCGCCGGCTGCGGGCCACGAGCCGCGCAAGGTGGGCCGGCCGGCGGGCAGTCGCAATCGATCGACGGCCGAATGGGTGAGCTTCTTCCTGAGCCAGAACCGATCGCCGTTGTCGGTCCTGGGCAACATCGTGAGCCAGCCGTTGGAGCAGCTGGTCGACCAGCTGCAGGCGATGTCGGACAAGCACGCTGTGGTGCGGTTCAGCGAGGAAGGGATCGCGACGGTGGCTGTGGCGCGCGTCAATCCGCTCGAGGTGCTGAAGCTGCAGCGGGACGCGGCCGTAGCGCTGCTGCCGTACATCCACCGGAAGCAGCCGATGGCCGTCGAGATCGAGCAGAAGCAGCGCGGCGTGGTGCTGATCGGCGAGCTGGATGTGACCGACGTCGGCGACGATGCCGACCTGGCGTTGCCGCTTCCGCCGACCGTGGAAAATCAACGGGTTAGCGCAACGTCGGACGCGAAGTCGGATGCGTCACAGTCGGACGCTGATGGATTGTCGAGCCAGTTCAACGGTGTAACCGATGATGACCGCTGATCTGAAATCAGTGTGCACCAGCCTAAGCGCGCGGGCGAGGAAGGGGGGTGGCCTCGATCGGCCGGCCGCAGGCCGGGGGGTGCCCCCCGAAACGCCCGCCCCACCCTTTGGCCGGGTGGTTCGCCGCACCGTTTCCTGGTCATCGGAAGTTGCCCAGGTGCGCGAAACTTTGATCTGAGCGGAAGGGTCGGGGCGATGATGGATTTGGATGCGGGCTTGTGTGCGGTCGGGGATGCCGCAGCCGAGGGTCGGGGCGAGGCGCCCCCTCCCGATCGGGACTGGCGCCCGCTGGCGCGCCCCGAGGAAGCTGCAGAACTCGATGCTTTGGAGGCTTGTGTCAAGAGCCTTACGGAGGAAGTGCAGAGATTGCGCGATCGGCGCCGCCGGCTCGTCGATCGGGTGCGGTCGCGGCGCAAGCCGGGGTGGCGCCCGTGATCCTCGACGGCTTCCGCCAGTTCAAGCCGAGCGGGCATGTCTCGGCGCGGTTCATTGGCGACCAG
>JBFWQN010000094.1:0-13181 GCA_050249405.1 Hyphomicrobiaceae bacterium
GTCTGTCTCGTTCGAACTTTTTTGGCCATCCGCGGGAATGAATCGGATGCGCGCAGAGTCAACTCTCTCGTAAGCCATCGCGAGGCAATCGCGACATCGTATCGGAAGAGCTGCAGTCATGCCAAGCGCGCTCCGAGCACTCCCGACCCCGGCCATCGCAATCGGCCGGCGGCGACGACCTTGAGTCGATTGCCAAGGTTAGCGGCGCGCCTGCACCGAGGGCATCAACCGAACGGTTGAGATCCGCTTGGGGCTGGACTTCGCGATATGCGCGCAGTCGGAAAAAGCTCGTCTCACGGGGCCGAGGCCGCTGCATCGCGCGCCGCTATTCGCCGGGACGGGTCTTTCTATACCTCGATAGACAGGAGTGAGAGTGTGCAGAGTACTGGCAGCAGCAACTATATTGCGCTCGTTGCGGGAATGATCGGCTTATCAGTCGGATTAGCGCCGGTCAGAGCTCGCGCGCACTCTTGGTATCCCCACGATTGCTGTCACGACCGGGACTGCAAACCCGCCGACTCGATCGAGGTCGACGAGCGTGGAGATTTCGAGGTTCGCGTCGGGAACGACCGCGTCTGGGTGCCGAAAAGCTTTGCCATTCGTCCATCGCAGGATTCACGCATCCACATCTGCTACCGCGAGGAAGGGGAGCCGACGTTTCTCATGCCGTTCTGCCTTTTCCTGCCGCCCGGCGCCTGAGATGGGCGGCTCGGGCCTCCGCAAAAAATTGACGGCAGCCCAGATTCAACAATCCGGCTCAAGACACGGAAAACCAGACAATGGCAATGCTTTCGCCGGCCGCATCCAAAACGGGATCGACCTCCGCCGAGTCGGCACCGACGTTCGACACCACAATCGATCACGACATGATCGACCACATCGAGTTTCAGAAATATGCTCACCCGCGGACGTTTTCGTTATTCGACCCCGCATTGATCCGCGACAGAGAGCAGCTCTCGGCTCGGGCAGCGCGTTTGAGGCAAATCCGAG
The DNA here is from genome assembly GCA_050249405.1 of Hyphomicrobiaceae bacterium. Classification (GTDB taxonomy): domain Bacteria; phylum Pseudomonadota; class Alphaproteobacteria; order Rhizobiales; family Hyphomicrobiaceae. The sequence continues at coordinate 991 of JBFWQN010000094.1, forward strand.
GTCACAGCGACTTCGACGATGATCAGCGTGGTGCGGCATACCGGGCGCGCCAGCTCGCAGTACCACGCTCGCGCGAGCACGGTGACCGGAAAATCCTTGAGGCGATCGGCAAACGACTGGGCGGCTTCAACTTCAGGCAAGCCGGGCTCGATGTCATCGGGGGCAACGGCACAACGGCGCGCACAGCGGCAACTCTGCTCACGTTTCCCGACGTGCCCTATATCATTGCAGGTGATCCCTGCCTGGACATGGTCAACAATGCATTGTCGCAGAGATTGCCCGCCGTATGGCAATGCGCGCAAGAATCGCCTTTCGCCGACAACAGCTTCGATTTCGTGATTGGCAGTCGCGGCTTCCACCACGTTCCTGAGGATGCCAGAGAGCAAGCATTTTCTGAGGCCAATCGCATCTTGAAGCCTGGGGGCGTGCTCATGGTCGTCGATTTCGAAGAGGGATCTCCGACGGCCAGGTGGTATTCGGAGGGCCTCGAAAAGTACACGGCCACAGGCCACCAGTATCGGCACTTCACCGTAGCCTCTTTCGGGGCGCTGCTCGATGCGGCAGATTTCGGGCACCGCTCCGTGTTTAAGCTATACGACCCATTTCGGTTCTATGGGGCCTCGGCCGAGGATGTGCGCAATACCCTCCTCGAGCATGTTGTGGGTATGTTCGGCATGGTCAAATTGCAACGAGAGCCATTGGAAACAGCGCGGGACTACTGGACCCGGGTCGCTCACATTATCTCTCCGTGGTGCAGCATGTCGCCGAGCGACGTCTCGTTCGATGTGGAGGGGCTCCCGAGGCTTTCAGTAATTCAGGAGGCCGATGGGAGATGGCGTGCCGAGATGCCTCGCGTCGCTCTGTGTGCGATTGGCACCAAGACATAGCGCGACATGCCCAATCTCGCATTCCACCGCGTCAGCATGCTCGAGCCGAGGTGATCATGACCCCCTTTTTCGCGGCGCCAACACCCAAGGTTCAGGTCAAGCATCGAGTCCCCGATGCGCCGCCCGTAATCGTCGATGAGACGTTGGCCGTTCTGCCGTTGCTGCTGCTGATATCATCGGTGCAGGCCATGGCGACCTCCTCACTGCTTGCGGTCGCCGCCCTCGGACCGCGCATCGCCAGCGCCAACTCGGTGCCCGCGAGCTGGGTCGGCTTTGAGGTCGCGCTGAGCTACGCTCTGGCCGCCATCGGCTCACTTGTCGCCGGTCCCTTCATTGCTCGAACCGGAGCAACGTTGGCTTTGATCATCGCGTGCTCGACATCTGCGCTCGCATTGGCACTGGCAGGTCTCGGAACGCTGCGCGAAATCGTGCTCGCTGCCATTCTCTTGGGCGCCGCCTATAGCATTGTCGGACCGGCAGCGTCGCAGCTCCTGGCGAAGGTCGCCCCCCCAGGTCGGCAACATCTGATGTTTTCCATCAGAATGACTGGGATACCACTCGGGGCCGCACTTTCGATGCTGTTGCTCCCATCGCTCGCCGAGATGACCGGCTGGCGTACGGCGCTCCTCATTGCAGGTGCGCCACAGCTGCTGCTCGCGTTTGTCCTGGTGCGCAGACGGGGCGACTTGGATGACGGCCAGCCCACGACCTCGAGCTCATCCGATCCGCTTGCCAGCTTGCGCTTGCTCGTCTCGCATTCCGGCATACGCTCGATAGCTCTGATGTCGTTCTTCTACTCCGGCTTTGCGCACACGTTCACATCGTGTCTTCTCACGGCGCTCGTCACGGATCTCGATTGGACATTGCGCTCGGCTGGCGCCTTCTCCTTCGTGATGATCGGTATCGGCGCCGTGGCGCGGCTGGCGATGGGGTGGGCGGCCGACAAGCTCGTCACGCCATGCACACTCTTCGTGTCCGTCGGGCTTGTCGATCTCATCGGCGGCAGTTGGCTCGCGTCGGTCACACCTGCCACGAGCTTATGGCTTCTCGCGGCGATGCTCGCCCTGCTGGGCGCTTTCGGCAGCGGCTGGGCCGGCATTCAGCAATCCGAGGCAGCGCGAATGAGTCCGTCCGGAATGGTGAGCTCCGGTGCCGGGGCTGTCTATTTCGGGACCTTCGTCGGCGGCATGGTGATGCCGGCCGTGTTCACAGCCGTGCGCGACCTGACGGGTCGGTCACTTCTCGCCATTGGAATTGTAGGGTGTCTTGCGATCACGGGATCGATCCTGATCGCGATCGGATATCGAGCGCGTGCGCAGGCCGTACAACTCGCGAGGAGTTGAGCTGGCGGCGCTACAGCTCGCTGGTGGTCAGTCTGCTCCGATCACCGAATGCCGGTATGCCGGCAACCGGTCCAATTTCGTAATGCGCGGCAGAAATATCCCTGCTTTGTGCCACGGATAGAAGTCATGAAGGTATCTCAAAATCTGCCCAGTTCGTTGTGGCTTGCATTCCTCTTTCTGCTGCCGATCGTCTGCGAGAAGGCTGCCATGGCCGCCGGTATTTCGTTGCCGGGTGCGGTGGCCGGCTTTTTCATTCTACTCGTGGTGCTCGTCTGGCAGGGGGAGCCGGCCGCGGACCTGGTCGCTCTCGCTTTCGGGCTGATCCGCTGGCTTCCCGTTGCCATCGTTGCGCCGATGGTCGGCATTCTCGGGGGCAGCGGACTCGGTGCGGGCGCGTGGCTTGCCGTTGCCGTCGGCGTCATGGCGGGCCTGGTCACCACGCTGCTGGTAACCGGCCTCGTCATGCGCGCGCTGCTCGTCGACGACCCCGCGCCGGCACCGGAGGCTGGTCGTCAGGACCGTGCCGCGGCCAAGACACCCACAGCGAGCATCGCCGGCGCACGAGCCGCGTCGAACATGGCAAGAGAGCCCGTGAGGTCCTGATGGCGGATATCAAGACGGGAGCCATGGACTGGATCGGTGGCGCAGCGGGCTGTCCAGGTCCGGACTGCGGAGCCCTCGCCGCATGGAGCGACGCTCTGGCGCATCATCCGGCGTTCTGGATCGCGACGACCCTCGCGGGCTACGGCTGCGGTGAGTGGATGCAGCGGCGCCTGAAGGGAAGCGCACTGGTCAATCCCGTGCTGATCGCGCTGGCGGTCGTCTGGCTGATGCTGCGCCTCACGGGCTCGAGCACCGAAACCTATGCCGAGGCGGGCGCCGTGCTGACCTTGTCGCTCGCGCCGATCACCGTCGCGCTCGCGGTTCCGACAGCACGCCGCTTTGCGATGACACGTGGCAGCTGGCTGGCTGTCGCCCTGGGCGTCGCCAGCGGCGGCGCGGTTGCCGTCGTCGTCACCTGGGTCGTCGCCTCGGCACTCGGTGCGTCGAGCCAGATCCTCGTCTCCCTCGCCCCGCGCTCGACCACCGTGGCCGTCGCCATGGAATGGTCTCGCCTCTTCGGCGGCATGGTCGCGCTCACTGCCCTGGTGACCACCACGAGTGCCGTGGTCGGCGCCATGATCGGCGTGGAGCTCCTGGGCTTGATCGGCATCCGCGACGAGCGGGCAGTCGGGCTCGCGCTGGGGGTGAGCTCACACGGTCTCGGCGCGGCGCGTGCCTTGTCGATCAGCGAGACGGCCTGCGCGTTCGCCTCGATCGGCCTCGCCGCCAACGCCATCTTCACGAGCGCACTGTTCGCGGTGCTGGCGCAAGTCCCGTGGATTGGTCTTGCACCGTGACATCCGGCACGCAGGCTCACGTGGATCGCCACGAGCCACCGACCGAAGTCAGCGGCCAGGGGAGTAGGCCGCTCGCGTCAGTGCCGCCGCCGATGCCGGGGGACGGTACCCTTTTGAAAAGCGCCATCCGATGCACGGCACGGAGGGAGCATTATGGACGGTCCCCTCCGGTGCTTTTGCCGCGTTCGCGCGCGTGCCGGCGCATCTCATGGAGGGGGTCGCTCGGGTCGCGGCGCTGCTGGGCCCAGGCGGGCGCCAGTGGCAGACCGGTCGCGGCCTGCGCCTGCAGCACCTCGAACACGACCATGCGCCGCGCAGTGCGCCATTCCCCCATCCGCCGCTCGGCGACGTCGATGTAACGGCCCCAGATTTCGGCCTCCATGGGCACCGGCTTGCCAGCCGGGCCGAGCATGCGGCGAGCAGCCTGCGCGTCGGCCGCGTAGGTCTGGCGAGCGATGAAATAGGTCTCGACCAGCGCCACGTCCGGCCCGGTGAGCTCGATCGTGCAGTTGCCGAGGAAATGCATGGACTGCACCACCTGGGAATGTCGGTCGGAAACCCACGCGATGAAGCCGTCGACGCCGCCCTTGTACTCTCCGTGATCGTCGTGGGCGTCTGGGTGGAACGTGGCGCGTACGCGCTCCCAGTCGCGCCGGTCGACGCCCTGCGCGTAGCGTGCCATCAGATCCTGGATGGCCATGCGATCAGCCACGTTGAAACTGCTCTCGGTCATGTGTCGCTCCTGCTGCCCCGCTGCCGACGCCAACATCTTTCCCGTATGCCCCAAGCCATCGCTCCGGTCGCGGCTGACGCCGGCCCAGTCAGGCGTCAAGTCCCATTCGGCGCGAGCGACATGGGCGGTCACGGGCCATGAGCCTTTTCGACAAACCGCTGCTGCGCTTGGCTGATGCCCTTGCTCATGTCGTCTCCGTGCCGTGCGGACCGCGCCGGCTCATGCCGCGTCGACAAGATGCTCCTTGAGCCTCCGCCCGATATGGGCCAGCGCGTCGCGCGCCGCTTTTGCCTCGCGCGTCCAGCCGAGGAAGCCGTGGGGGTGGTCAGGCACCTCGACCAACTCCGAGCCGATCCGAGCCTCCTGGAGCCGGCGCGCATAGGCGACGCCTTCGTCGACGAGAGGGTCCAGGCCAGCCACGACGACCAGCGCTGGCGGAAGCCCGGCGAGCGAGGCAGCGAGCAGGGGCGAGGCTCGTGGGTCTGATGCCTGCCGGGCGGGATCGTCGAGATAGAGGCGGATGTAGTTGCGCATCCGGTCCTCGGTCAGCGGATAGCCGGTGCCGAGCTCGCTGTACGACGGCTGCGAGCAGGTGAGGTCCGTCACAGGATAGACCAGAACCTGATAGCGAAGCGCGATCCCGCCCGGACCGCGGAGTGCCTGCGCCGCGGCAGCTGCTAGATTTCCCCCGGCGCTGTCGCCACCGACCGCAAGTCGGTCGGCATCGATGCCGAGCTCGGCAGCGTTCCGGGCGACGAAGCGAACGGTAGCGGTCATGTCGTCGAGCCCCGCCGGAAAACGGTGCTCTGGCGCCAGCCGATAGTCGACCGAGACGACTACGATCCCCGCATCACGGCAGATGCTCCGACAGATGGTCTCGACCATGTCGAGGTCGCCGACGACGAAGCCGCCGCCGTGCGCGTAGATGCAGGCCGGCAGAGGCCCTGCCGAGGTGCCGCCTGGATAATAGAGCCGCAGCGCTACGGGACGTTCTTTGCTCGGGATGGACCGGTTCTCGATCCGCCCGACCGTCGGCGGCTGCGCAGCCAATCGCGATGTTCGCGCTCGCATGAGGGATCGCATCGTGTCGAGGGAGACAGGCGGCACGACGTCCTTCTCGAGCTCGGCGATGATCTCGAGAACGCGTTTGGCCTCGGGATGCAGTGGGGCCACCTTGCGCATAGGCTCTCCTTCTCGCTTGCGATGCCAAGGCCCGAGGCTCCAACCTTATCGCCTCCTCAGAACATCTTGCTGGGCAACCAGAGCGCGATCTCGGGGAAGACGACGAGTAGAGCCACGCCGAGCAGCAGCAGAAACACGAACGGCAACGAGCCGTGGGCGACCTCGGTCACGCTTGTGAGGCCGGGGACGATGGCATTGATGGTGAACAGGTTGATGCCGACCGGCGGGGTGATCAGGCCGATCTCGATGAGGATGACGAGCACCACGGCGAACCAGATCGGGTCGTAGCCGAGCTTGACGATCACCGGATAGACGACGCCCAGCGTGAGCACCATCATCGAGATGGCATCGATGAACATGCCGAGGATCAGGTACATCACGACGATGACACCGAGTGTCACCACGGGCGGCACCGGCAGGTTGGCTGTCCACTCGGCGAGTGATCGGGTCACGCCATAGGAGAACAGGGCGTACGAGAAGATCTGCGCGCCGATCACCACGAAGATGATCACGGAGGTGATGGTGACCGACGAGATCAGCGCATCCCAGAGCTTATGCGAGTTGAGCTGGCGGTATATCAAGGCGGTCAGCAGCGAGATCAGCACGCCGATGCCCGCGATCTCGGTTGGCGTCGCCCAGCCGAGATAGAGCCCGCCGAACACGACTGCGAAGATGAGGCCGAAAGGCAGCATGTCGGCTGCGATCCGGCCAGCCGTCGGTTGCACCTCCGGTTTGGGATTCGGATAGCCCGCCCGATTGAGCTGCCAGCCGCGCCAGAGCACATAAAGAAAGAAAATGCCGGTCATCATCAGGCCCGGCACCAGGGACGCCATGAACAGCCGCCCGACGGACTGCTCGGTCATGGCGGCATAGATGATGAGTGGGATCGACGGCGGGATCAGGACGCCGAGAGTGCCGCCCGCAGCGAGTGTGCCGAAAATGAGCTTCCGGTCATACTTGAGCTTGATCAGGCTCGGGATGGCGGCGGCGCCCACCATTGCTGCCGTGGCGACGCTCGATCCGCTCACCGCGGAGAGGACGGCGCAGGCAATGATATTCGAATGGAGGGCGCCTCCGGGCAACCGCCACAGACAGGCCGCGACGGCGTTGTAGAATCGCCGGGAGATGTCGGTCCGCTGCAGCAACTCGCCCATGAGCACGAACAGCGGCACGCTCAAGAGCGAGTAATTCTCGGCCGTGTTCCAGAGCGCGTTCTGCGCGCCCTTGAGGTAGACCAGACGGACGGGATCGAGCAGCCAGAGCCAGAAGAGACCGGGGATGCCGAGCGCGATCGCGATCGGCCAGCCGATGACCAGGAGGACGACGATGGACAATCCCATGAGAGCCGCGGTGATCATGCGCGGTCGCCCCTGTCGGTGTTTGAGGCCGGCGCAGTCCCGTCCTCGCCGATCGGCTTGACATGGTCGAGCTCCGACGGGGGACGCGCCGCCGACCAGCGCAGGAAGTCGATCAGCGACGCGACGACCATTGCGAGGAGTGACACGACCATGACCGTCTGGGGAATCCAGACCGGCGTGCGGAGCGGACCCATGGAGTTCGTGCCGTCTCGCCAGTTCCCGACCGTCGTCTCATAGGCGAGGTAGAGCAAGGCCGCGGCGAACAGGAGATTGGCGAGCGGGATCACCGCTCGCCGCAGCATTGCCTCGACCGGCCCACCGATCGCGCTCAAGAAGAAGTCAGCGGCCATGTGCTCGCGGCGCCGCGTGATCCCCGCCAGCGGCAGGAACACGATCGAGGCCATCAGGAAGCCCGAGTACTCGATGGGCCAAAGGAATGCGACGCCGAAGTTGCGCAGCACGATGTCCGCGATCAGGAATACGAACATGACCGCGCAGCAGACGGCGGCCAGTCCTTTCCCAATGCGATCGAAGGCGTTCGAAATCCGCTCGAGGGTCACGGACGCTCTCCGGCTGCTGAGCCACGATCCTGAGACGTGTCGGCAGAGGGCGCTAGCGCGCCCTCCATGTCGCGTTCACAGAGGGCCGATTGCCGCGATCACCTCGGCAAGCACCTTGTCGGCGTCCGGGCCGGCGCGCTTCTTCCACGCCGTCCAAACCTTTTCCTCGGCAATCTTGCGGAGGCGCGCGTAGTCTTCCTGGGAGACCGTGGTCAGTGTGATGCCCTTCGCCTTCATGGCCTCCATGCCCTGGGCATCGCTCTTCGGTACGAATTCGAGCAGGTACTTCTCGGTGGCTGCCATCTCCTCGTCGAAGACCTTGCGATGCTCTGGCGAGAGCTTCGCGAGCGAGCCCTTGGCGACGAGATAACCGCCCGAGACCCACTGCGTGTTGGCGACGTAGCCGAACTTGGTCACCTCATCGAGCTTGGTCGAGATGACGGCGTTGACCGACGTGAACAGGCCGGAGATGACGTTGCGCTGTGCTGCAGGATAGACGTCGGTAATTGGCATGAACTGCGAGACGCCGCCGACGGCATTGATCATGTCGCCATTCTCAGGCGTGTTGGCGCGCATCTTTCGCCCGCCGAGATCGTAGGGCTTCTCGATCTTGGTCGTGGTCCAGGCGTGAATCGGCTCGAGGTAGGTGCGGACCGCGATCTTGCTCTTGAACTTGTCCATGGTCGCGGTGAGTGCGGCGGCGACCGTCGGTGCCTCCCAGCCTCGCTTGAAGGCGGCTATTCCCGCGGCCGTGTCGACGAACTTCGGCGGCAGGTACGGCAACTCTGCCGCAGCGAGGAGCGGATGCGTGTTGGTGACGTAGCCCGCGTACCACTCCGACATGTCGGCGAGGCCGTCTCGCAGCACGCTCATGCCGTCCTGCGGCTTGTGCGGCGTCTCCGTATAGCGACTTGTCTGGATGACGAACTTGCCGCCAGTGCGCGTCTTTACCCGCTCGAAGGCCTCTACGACCGGAGCAACCATCGGGTGCGTCGGCGCCAGGATGGAGAGGTAGGTCCACTTTACCTCCTGAGCTGTAGCCGCTCCCGTGCCCAGCATGACCGAAAGGCTCAACGAGGCGGCTAGCACAAAGCCTCTTCGACGGAGAATGGTCATCATCGTTTCGCTCCCTTGCCTTTTCAATTCATTGGTTGCCCGGCTTTGCACCGGTTGTTCTCGCTCCACGTCACGTGTGGCTCAGCTCCGCGAGCCGCGGCAGGACCTCCTTCGAGAAGAGCTTCAGATTGTCGACGGTATCCTCGTGGGTGATGTGGCCACCTTGCGCCATCATGAGGAAATGGCCGAAGCCGCCGCAGTGGTCGTGGAACTGCTTGATCTGGTCGAACACCATGTCGGGCGTGCCCGCAAAAACCAGGCCGGCGTCGATGAAATCGTCGACGGTCGCCGTCGCCGCGTCGATGCGCCGGCCATTGCGCGATTGCACCGTCAGCACGGAGCCGATCAATCCCTTGCCGTCGTTCTGCAGCACCTGTGCCGCGACAGGCAGCGGATTGTAGCCCGGAGGTGAGAAGTGCTCGGCCACGCCGCGCGGCGTCGTGCGGCTGTAGTCTGCCACCTGATGAGCACGGCGGTAGCCTTCCTCCTTGCTGTGGCCGACCCCGACGAGGCCCAGATAGGCGAGACGATCCGGCGTTGCCGGCCGTCCGACAGCAGCAGCCTTCTTGCGGTACGCATCGAAAAGAGCGGGCGTGCGTGTGTAGCCCGTATTGAGCGTCGCGATGACGTGGCCGCGCTCGGCCACCTCCTCGGCGGTGCCGTGGCTGCCGCACGGCACCCACACCGGCGGGTGAGGTTGCTGCCAGGGGCGCGGCCAAACGTTGACCTGGCGATAATGGAAGTGCTTGCCCTCCCAGTTGAACGGTCCGTCATGTGTCGTCATCGCCTTGATGATGAGGTCATGCGCTTCCCAGTAGCGCTCCATCATCTTGACCGGGTTGGAATTGGCCGGGGCGATCTCGAGGGGCGAGCCTTTTACGAAACCCATCTCCACGCGGCCGCGCGAGATCACGTCGATCATCGCGTACTCCTCGGCGATGCGCACGACGTCCTGCCGATTCGCAATCGGCATGCCGAGGCAGAGCAGCCGCGCCTTCTTCGTCTCGCGCGCGAGGATGGCCATCGGGATCGTGACCACGCTGTCGATGCACGTCGCCGAGGCGTGGTGCTCGTTGGTCATGATGTTGAGGCCGAGCTCGTCGCACAGCGCCCATTCGTCGAGATAGCGGTGATAGAGATCGGCGGCGACGCGAGGATCGCAGGCCTTGCTCGGGACGGAGTTGCGCAGCGAGTGGCCGAGACTGTCCCAGGCCGGATGATAGGCCATCTCTGAGAAATGCCAGACATGCATGGTGCGGCTCTCTTGGATTTGTGGTTGGCGGGTGGCGGCCCGGGCGCCCGGCTCAGCAGAAGGCCTCGACCACGGCGGCCACCTTCTGGGCCTGCTCGATCTGCGGATAGTGGCCCGCCTCGGCGACGACCTCGAGCCGCGCGTCGGGCAGGGCAGCCGAAAGGGCCTGCGCATAATCGAGGCGCGCGACGCCGTCCTTCTCTCCCCACACCACGAGCGTCGGCATGCGAACGCGATGCAGCCAAGTCCTGAGTGTCGGATTGTGCATGTAGGGGCGGAAAGCGTAGTGCCAGGTCGACTCCCTGTCGCGGGCGATCGACATCAGCTCGTCCTGGCTCATCGTGGCGTACTTCGGCACGTAGCGACCTGGATCCGCGAAAACGAGCGCCCGCATCTCGGTTTCGGGGATCTGGTAGATGTCGGCGAAATCGCGGTGCTCACGGTCGCCCATCTTCACGCCGACCGAACCGAGCAGGACCAGCCGGTCGAATGTTGCGGGTGCCTTCACCGCCATCTCGAGCGCGATCCATCCGCCGAAGGAAGCCCCGACGAGCACGGGCTTCTCGAGCTTCATCGCCTCGATGAGGTCAAGATAGAGGTAGGCGAGATCGTCGACCGTGCGGAAGCTGTCCGGCAGGCTCGACGAGCCGAACCCAGGGTGACGCGGGATCACCACGCGAAAGCGCTTGGCCAGTGCCCCGAGGAAGGGGCGGTGCTGCTCGAAGTAATCCTCCCCGTGCAGGAACAGCAGGGGACGACCCGAGCCTTCCGTGTGGACCTCGAGATCGGCCCCGGCAATCATCATGCGTGCCATCGAAGCTCCCTTGGCGGTGTTCGTGGACGGCAAGCCCGGCAGCGGCGCCGACCGGATGGATCAATTCGCTCGAGGTGGGATCGTAGGATCAGATTTGTCCGGACAGCAAGTGCTGTCCTCGTTCAGGCTCTTCGAGAGATGGGTCGTCCTTTGGCTTGGTTGCATGACGGTATTCGTCGGGAGTTCGTCCGCCAAGTGCGCCGTGGGGCCTGTGGTGTTTGTAGAGATGCTGGAAGCTGTCGAACAGGGATGACCTGCTCCCCTGGAATCCCTCCGCGTGATAGTTGAATCCATCCGTGGAGTGAGGAGCATGAGGAAGAGCCGGTTCAGCGAGAACCAGATCATCGCAATCATTCGGGAGCACGAGGCGGGCGCCAAAGTCGAGGACCTGGGCCGCCGGCACGGGATCAGCGGGACGACGCTGTACAAGCGGAAGGCGAAGTTCGGCGGCATGGACGTGTCGGAGGCCAGGAAGCGCAAGGTGCTGGAGGAGGAGAACCGGCGTCTGAAGAAACTCTTGGCCGAACACATGATCGTCGCGAAGCTCTGCGACCACATTCCGCTTTATCGTCAGGCCGAGATCGATGCGCGCTCCGGCGTCATCATCGATCGCAGTCAGCGCGCCGAATGGCTCGGCCACATCGCGTGGCTGCTCACCCCGCTCGTCGAGGCTGTCGCAGAGCACGTCATGGCCGGCCGCGTGATCCACGCCGACGACACCCCGGTCGACGTGTTGGCGCCGGGCACCGGCAAGACCAAGACCGGCCGGCTGTGGGTCTACCTGCGCGACGAGCGTCCACATGGGGGCAGCGCGGATGCTGGTGGGCATCCGAAGCGCCCGCCAATAGCTCCGCCGGCCGTTCTCTATCGCTACTCGCCCGATCGAAAGGGCGAGCACTGCCGTGCCGAGCTGGCGCAGTTCGTCGGCTATCTGCATGCCGATGGCTACGCAGGCTTCGCCAAGCTCTATGAGATCGCTGGCGCACGGCCCGCGGACGCCAAGCCGGTTCAGGGCCCCTCGTGTGTTGCCGAGGTCGGCTGTTGGAGCCACGTCCGGCGCGGCTTCTTCGACGAGTGGACCCAGCAAAGGTCGACAATTGCGAAGGAGGCGCTCGACCGCATCGGGGCGCTATTCGATATCGAGCGCACGATCGCCGGCCATGCGCCCGACATCCGGCGCAGCGTCCGCCTGCGAACGGCGCGGCCGAAAATCGACGAGTTGGCGACTTGGATGGACGCGCAGCTCCAGAAAATCCCAGGCAAAAGCGATCTCGCCGCCGCCATCCGCTATGCCCGATCACGATGGGCAGCACTCACGCGCTATCTCGACGAGGGCCGCCTCGAAATATCGAACAATGCCGCGGAGACTAAAATCAGGCCGGCAGCCTTAGGCCGGAAAAACTGGCTCTTCTTCGGATCGTATGCCGGAGGCGAGCGAGCCGCCGCATTCTACAGGCTCATCGGCTCCGCCTGTATGAACGGCGTCGAGCCCGAGGCGTGGCTCACCGACGTCATTGCTCGAATCGGGAGCCATCCGATCAATCGG
>JBFWQN010000095.1:0-13180 GCA_050249405.1 Hyphomicrobiaceae bacterium
CCGAAAAAGCCCGAGTACAATACGTGGCACGAGCAGCTGAACAAGATGGCCGGCTTCGACGTCTACGACAAGCTGCTGCCGGTCGTCCGCGAGTACCCGGCCGACAAGATCGCGATCGACGTCGAGCCACGCCGGTGGTGGCGACCGGCGTAGCACCAGCGCCGTGCGGCCGGGATGCGCTCCGAGGGGCGCATACCCGGCTTCTTCACTCGCCTTGGGGGGATCATCGTGCGCGAACTGCTCGGCTGGCTCGACCGCAATTTCGAGCGGACAATCATCCTCGCGGCTTTTACGACGTGTGCCGGAATCGTAGCTGTCGAGGTTTTTCGCCGCTACGTGCTGGCCCAACAGGCGCCGTGGAGCACGACGGTGCCCGCCTACATGTTTCTGTGGCTGACGTGGATCGGCTGCGCCTATGGCGTGAAAATCCGCGCCCACTTGAACTTCGCGGAGGTGCGAAACCGCCTGCCGCGCAATGTGCAGTTCGTTCTGCTGCAGATCGATAATGCCCTGTTCATTCTTCTGGCTGCGATCATCGTCTATTACGGCACCGATCTCCTCGCGATCCAGATCCAGAATGCCTCGATCGTTCCGGGTACCGACACGATCCCGCAGTGGTGGTTCTACTCGGCGACGCCGGTCGGATGGTCGCTCCTCGTCATTCGCGTCGTGCAGAATGTGATCGAGGACGTCACGGCTATGCGAACCGGCGCGCCGCTCAAGGTGCGCGGCGACATGACGGTCGACTGAAGAGGCGAGTCCCGATGGAACCCAACGTGCTGCTTCTTCTCGCGACGGCCGCCTGTATCGGGCTGTTCGTGCTCGGCTCGCCCATGCTGATCGTGCTCGGCATGTGGGTGGTCGCCGCTCACCTGACGTACGGCTTCCCGTTGCAGAACATCGGCTCCAGCATGTTCGAGGGCCTGAACAGCTTCGCCCTGCTGGCGGCCCCGCTCTTCATCCTGACCGGCGACCTGATCGGCGGCGGCGGCATCGCGCGGCGCATCATCGAGTTCACGTTGTCGGCGCTCAGTTGGCTCCGCGGCGGCCTCGCCATGGCGTCGATCGGAGCGAGCGGCTTTTTCGCGGCGATCAGCGGGTCCAATGCCGCGACCACGGCGACGATCGGCTCCATCACCTTTCCGGCGATGGTCAAGGAGAACTACGGCCAGGGCTTTGCTGCCGCAACGGCCGCGGCGGGCGGCACGGTCGGAATAATCATTCCGCCGAGCATCCTGTTCATCGTCTACGGGTTTCTCGTCAATCTACCGATTTCCGAGCTGTTTCTCGCCGGCATCGTGCCGGGATGCCTGCTCGTCATCGGCATGCAGATCGCGTGCTGGCTCGTCTGCAGCCGAATGGGATACGGCAATGTTCGCCCCTTCAGCCTGAAGGCGACGGCCGACAAGGCCCCGGGCTTCATGCTGGCCGTGTTTGCCGTCGCGCTCGTGCTGTGGGGCCTCTATACCGGCGCTTTCTCTCCGACCGAGGCGGCCGCCGTTACGGTCGTCTACTGCCTGTTCGCCGGTTTCGTCCTGACCCGCGAGCTGAAGCTGAGAGACATCCCCGACCTGGTTTTCCGCAGCGGCATGATCGTCGGCCTCATCATGCCGCTGGTGGCGGTGTCGCTGGTCATGCAGCAGATGTTCGCCGTCGTCGGAGTGAGCACGCTCGTCGGCAACCTCCTCGAGGGCCTCGGCAACTACTATGTGATCCTGGCCGTGTGCATGTTGGTCGTCTTCATCGCCGGCATGTTTCTCGAATCTGTTCCGATCACCATCATTCTGGCACCGATCATGGCGCCGGTCATGGTCAAGGCGGGTGCCGATCCGTTCCATTTCGCCGTGGTTTTCGTTGTCGGAACCGCAATCGGGTTCGTCACGCCGCCATTCGGGCTCAACCTGTTCGTCGCATCGAGCGTCTCGGGCGTGCCCTATCTGCGGATCGCGTGGTACGTGCTTCCCTATCTGGCGGCGCTGTTGCTCACATGGTTCTTGATCGCTCTCGTACCCGTGCTGTCGACCTATCTCGTCCAGTTCGCCGGGTTGTCGGGCGGTGGAATAAAAATGACGCGATGACGTAGTTACGGACCAGAGGCAACGTCGAGCGAGGGTTCAGGCATGGCGAACCGCAATCTCACTTTCGGCTGGTACCTGCCGACGCACGGAGACACCACGGCCTTCGGCAAGCCCGAGGCCGCTCTCCCGCAAAGCCTCGAGCTGTTCGACGAGATCGTCGAGGCGACGGACAGCGGCGGCTACCACTATATGCTGCTGCCGGTGACGGCGGTGTGCTGGGACGCGAACATGCTCGCGGCCTACTACGTGGCGAAGACCCGCAATATGGCGCCGCTGATCGCCATCCGTGCCGGCTACGCCAATCCGACGTTCGTTGCGAAGATGTTCGCCACGCTCGATCAGATCGCCAAGGGGCGGCTCTGCATCAATTTGATCGCCGGCATCGACAACAGTGCAGCCGAGGCCGACGGCGTCTTCGACGACAAGGAAACGCGCTACGAGAAGATGGACGAGGAGGTGCAGATCATGAAGCGCCTCTGGGCCTCGGACGAGCCGATCGGATTCGTCGGCAAGCACTACAAGGTCAATCAGGTCGTCGAGCCGAAGCCGTATCGCAAGCCGCATCCGCCCTTCTTCCTCGGCGGGGGCTCGGCCCAGGCAGCCGAGATCTCGGCAAAGCACAGCTCGGTGCATCTTTTCTGGGGTGACAAGCCCGATGTCATCACAGCCAAGATTCGCGACATGAAAGTGCTGGCCGCCAAGTATGGACGGGCCGACAAGCTCCAATACGGTATGCGGCTGCAAGTCATCTGCCGCGACAGCGAGGAGGAGGCCTGGCAGGCGGCTTACGACCTCATCGCCGGTGCGCCGCGCCTGGTCCTGCAGAACGTCGGCGGACGCGCCCAGGATTTCCAGCACATCATGGCGACCTCGGAAGCCAACCGGCGCGTGTGGGAATTGCTGGAGCAATCCGGCAACTCGATGCGCATTCATCCACACCTGTGGACCGGCGTCGCGACGGTGCGCGCGGGGGCCGGCATCTCGCTGGTCGGTACGCCGAGGCAGATCGCGTCGACCATCGAGGAGTTCATCGAGGCAGGATGCACGTCCTTCTGCCTGTCCGGATATCCGCACGCAGAGACCGCGCGCATTTTCTCGGAGAAGGTGATGCGGCCGTTCTTCGGCGAAAGGCTGGCCACGGACCTTCCCGCCGTCTGAGGACGGCGCGGAAGTGGCCTGCAAGCGCCTTGTCGGCGGCGCCAGGTCGGCTGAAAGGATCTGTTTGCGACGCCCTCGGGCTCTTGGCGACGGCGGCTCCAGGAGCTTCAGCCGCCGATGCCGGCATCGACAGCGGCGGCAATGCGCGCGAACTCGGCGGGCGAGAGCTCCTCGGCGCGCCTCTCCTCGGCGATCCCTGCCGCGGCGAGCAAGGCGGCCGTATCGCGGCCGAGGAGACGAAGGCTCTGGCGCAGCATCTTGCGGCGCTGGCCGAAGGCGGCCCCCGTGACCCGGCCAAGCGTCAGCACGCTGCAGGCAGGCTCAGGCCGAGGCTTGGGGTCGAACACGACGATCGCCGAGGCGACCTTGGGTGGCGGCGTGAACGCATCCGGTCCGAGAGTCAGTGCGATGCGCACGTCGCAGCGCCACTGCGAGATGACGGCGAGGCGGCCGTAGACCTTCGTACCGGGCGCGGCGACGATCCGCTCGGCGACCTCTTTCTGGAACATGAGCGCCATGCGCCGCCACCAGGGCGGCCACGGCTCGGTTTCGAGCCAGTCGATCAGGAGGCGCGTGGCGACGTAGTAGGGCAAGTTGGCGGCGATGACGGCCGAGCCCGCGTCGGGGCCGAGCAAGGCCCGCCAGTCGACCTCGAGCGCGTCGGTGAAATGCGCCTCGAGCCGCCCGGGATAGCGTGTGCCGATCTCGGTCAGCGCCGGCTCGCAGCGCCGGTCGGCCTCGATGGCGACGACACGTCTCGCACCCTCCAGGAGGAGGCCGCGCGTTAGACCTCCCGGCCCCGGGCCGACCTCCACCACCGTCGCGTCCGCAAGAGGCCCCGCAGCCCGTGCAATGCGCCGCGTGAGATTGAGATCGAGGATGAAATTCTGGCCGAGGCTCTTCTTGGCGGCCAGATCGAGGCGCTGGATCACGTCACGCAGCGGCGGCAAGCCGTCGGGGCTGGCGTTGGGGCGTGCCTCCCGTCCGTCGCCGTCGGTGGCGCTCATGGTTTGGCCGCAGACGCCGGAGCCGTCATGCGCGCCGCCATCCGCAGCGCGGCGACGAGGCTCGCGGGAGAGGCGCGCCCCGTCCCGGCGATGTCGAAGGCGGTGCCGTGATCCGGTGACGTCCGCACGAATGGCAGGCCCAGCGTGACGTTGACGCCGGTATCGAAGGCCAGGGTCTTGATCGGGATGAGCGCCTGATCGTGATACATGCAGAGCGCAGCGTCATAGCGCTGCCGTGCTGCCGCATGGAACAGCGTGTCGGCCGAGTGGGGCCCCGTCACGTCGAGCCCCTCGGCGGTCAGCCTCGCGACGGCAGGGGCGATGATGTCGACATCCTCGCGGCCGAGCGTGCCCTGCTCGCCGGCGTGCGGGTTGAGCCCCGCCACCGCAAGGCGCGGCGTGGCGATCCCGAAGCGCGTGCGCAGATCGTGCATCACGATGCGGGCAACCTCCACGATGCGATCGTGCGTGACGGCCGCCGGCACCGCCGACAGCGGAATATGGACGGTGAGCGGCACGACGCGGAGCTCCTCGGAGGCAAGCATCATCACGGGCACGGCGCGCGTCCCCGGATAGTGCTGCTCGGCGAGCGCGCCGAGGAACTCGGTGTGGCCAGGATGCGCAAAGCCGGCGGCATACACGGTGGCCTTCGAGATCGGACATGTCACGATGCCGGCTGCGCGGCCCGCAACCGTCTCGCCCACCGCGAGCGCGATGGCGGCGATCACCGGCTCGGCGTTGGCCGGATCGGCGCGCCCGGCGACAACGGGCGCCGGACAGCGCACGGGTAGCACCGTCAGACGGTCGGTCGGCAGGGCGCTCGCGAGGGGAGCGGTCTCGGCGAGTGCGATATCGGTCCCGAGTCCGAGGGCGATCGCCCGCTCGGCCAGCGCATCGGGATCGGCGATGAGCACCAGCGGCGGCAGCGGCGCCTCGTGCCGCGCGGCCCAGGCGGTGAGGATGATATCGAGCCCTATGCCGGCCGGATCACCCATCGACACGACCAGAGGACGCGCCGGTGGACCGGCTTCGCGCTGCGGCGTGCTGCCCGGCTCGATGGCGTGCATCACCGCATCTCGATCAAGGCATCCTTGCGCAGGTCGTGCATGTAGCGCTGGGCCAGCTTCTCGAACTCCTGCATGGTGAGCTGCGACTCGGCCTGCTGGCGCTTCTCCTCGTCGATCTTGAGCGTGCGGCGCCCACATACGGCGTAGAGCTCGACGGCGCCCGCCGAGAGACTTGCGGGTAGGATTTCGCCGTCCTTCGCGCTGGCCAGCAGGCTCCGCGTCGGTTCGGGCACTGCCGATGCCTTCTTGAAGCCGAGATCCTGGAAGCGGGCGTTCTGCCGCTCCTTGGCGAGCGCAGGCATGCTGGCGCACCCGTTGAAGCGGGCCCGGAGAGCATTGGCCTCGGTCAAGCGCGCGGTCATCGCCCGCTGGTCGATCGCGCCGGCCGTCGAGAGCGTGATCACCTGCAGCTTGAGCTCCTGCGTGTCGTCGCCGCCGGTGCGGGCGGCAAGCGATTCGATATCGCGCTGGCTCACGTTGATGTGGTGGCCGTAGCGCTTCTTCACGACCTCGCGCCAGGCGAGCGAGGAGCGGAGCCGGGATTTGATCACCGAGGCATCGGCCCCTTGGCTCGCGACATGAGCCGTGAACTCCGCGGGGCTCATCTTGTTGCGCTGCGCCATGTCCTTGAAGATCTTGTCCACGTCGGCGTCGGTGATGGTGATCGAAAGCTTTTTCGCCTCCTGCAACTTGAGGCGCTCCTCGATCAGCTCCTGCAGCGCCTGCTTTCGCATCGCCGGAATGGCGCTGGCGCGTGCCGACTCGAGCGCCTGCTTCTGCAACCCGATGACGAAGGCCTTCTTGCGCGTCTCGAAGGCGGCGATCACCTGCTCCTTCGTCTTGCCCCGGTTGGCCGCGATCGTCTCCTGCAAAATGGCTTTGAGCCGCTCGTTGGTCTGCGGATCCTGCGCGATGGCCTTCATGCGCTCGCGCGCGCGCTCCCCGATGTTGCCCGAAAGCGCCAGGAACCGCGCCCGCTGCTCGACCACGAAGCCGGTGATGGGCTCATCGTTGACGAGGGCGACGATGCTCGATCCGCCACGCGGGGCCGGCGCCGCATCCGCGGCCTGCACGGGCTTGGGCCTCGGCTTGGGCTTGTGCGTGGCCGCAGCCTTCGCGGGTGCCGGAGGCGCGGCGGACGCGCCCGGCGGTGGCGCCGGAGGCGTCACGAAGAGGCCCGGTGGTGCGCTCACGGGGCCCGGAGCGGGGCCGGAGGGCGTGCTGACCACCAGACCCGGGATGGTCGGGGTGGGCTGCTGCGCCAGAGCGGCGGCGGGCGAGAGGCAGGCGACGATCGCTGCGACTGCGCCGACGGCGCAGCGACGCGGACCGCCGGTGGCGGCGGTCACGTCGATCGAGGCGAGTCTGGGCATATCGGGCACGGGCATGTCTCGGGCCGTCGTGTCTGAGAGGTGATCGCCGACAACGGGTCGCCGCCGATTCGTATCGGCGATCCTACCCGCTCAACTCCCGCCGGCATCAAGGTTATCCACTTCGACGATGGCATTGAAGCGGCAAGCTGCCGCGACATGCACGCTTTCGAGCGTCGCTCCCAGCGAATTCCGCGCGATCGCTCTCTCTTGGGACGGCCATGCGCCCGAGCTCGACCGGACCAGCACCGCTCCGGCAGAGCCGAGGCGACTACTTGGTCGTCTGGTTGTCGGCGAAGATGTGATCGATGGCGTCGGTCTTGTAATTGTACTGGCCGAGATGCTTCAGCTCGAACCGAAGCATCAAAGTCCGGTCGGGCTTGATGTCCAGCGTCGGGTTGTCGATGTGGGTCTCGGTGTACGAGGCAATCAGCACGAAGCACTCGTCGGCATACTTGATCTGGAGCTGCTCCTGCAGCCAGAGCTTGTCGTCGATGTCGTAGCGGGCAAGCCCGCCGATGCTCCAGCGATCGTTGATCTTGTACGAGCCGCCGAAGATAGCTTCCTGCTGAGTCGAGAAGTTCCCGATCAGAGGGTCGTCGCGGAGGTAGGTGTACTGGCCGTAGACGGCCAGCGGACCGAGGTTGGCCTGCGCGTAGACGTTCTGGCGCTTGAGCGAGAGCGTCTCCTCGTCGAAGCGCGCCTGCGTGACCAGACGGAACGTCTGGATCGGAGCGATGTAGGCGCCGAGCACATAGTCCGAGCGATTGGTCTCGAGTCCGCTGCGCGGCGAGAACTCGGAGACGTTGGTCGTGATCAGGTTGCCGTTGGCGTCCCTCGAGACATAGGGGATCATGCCGGGATCGGTGTACGGATTGGTTCCGTCGATGTGGAAGCTCTGGCCGGCGACGAAGCGGGCATAGCCGCCGCTGTTGGCCTGGAACGTGGCCTGGAGCCCGACGTTCGCGCGCGTGCCGGTCTCGATGCGATCCCAGCCGGAGAACTTGTCGGTGTCGAACAGTGTCGTGTCGTCGAAGACGAGACTCTTGGCGTCCTCGTCCGGCAGGCGGCGCTGCGAGACGTAGCCGGGCCGCGCGACGAGTTGCGCCGTCGGCTCGAGCACCACCGAGCCGTGCTGCGTGTTGGCCACGAACGGATAGGCGTAGGTGATGCCGGCGGCCGCAATCGCGCGCGTAATCGTGTCCTCGGCGATCGGCAGGGCCGTGTTTGGATCGTAGCCGTTCGTGAACTGTGTGACATCGGCCCGCAACGAGGCGAAAGGTGTCCACGTCTGCCCGATCCCGTCGATCAGCTTGCGGCGCCAATGCGCATCGACGGCAAACCGGTTCGAGTCGGTGCCGTCGCTGCGGGACAGGCTCTGCACGTTGGTGTTGAACGACAGCTCGCCACCGAGCACCGGCTGGCCGAGAATGTAGTTCCAGTCGATCACCGGGTGGACGCGGGACTCCGACACCGCCGAGTCCTCGAGCAGCAGCCCGCCGAACTGGTAGAAGCGCATGCCGAAATGATTGCGGTCGCTCAAGCCCTCGAGCCAGACGGTATTGATGCGGTCCGTCTGCAGGATGTTGTCGAGCTTGTAGAAGCGGCGGAAGGTATCGTCGCTCTCGAGCGTCACGTCCCAGCCGAAGCGCCACCATGACGCGAGCGAGAACACGCCCTTCGTCTGCATGCTTCCGCGCCAGCCGTCGAGGCGGTCCCGCCGATCCTGTGGAACATCACCGGGGAGGTTGGCGGCATCCTGATCGATGCCCGCGAGCTTGACGTTGTAGGTTCCCGTGACGTCTCCCACGGCGACCCGGTGACGCCACTCGCCCTGATAGAACAGCCCCTGTCTGGAGAGATACTTCGGCGCGAAGGTGAAGTCGTAGCTCGGCGACAGAGCGAAATAGTAGGGGATGGTCGTACCGAAACCGAGGTAGGTGGAGCTCGAGTACTCCGGCATCAGGAAGCCCGTGCGCCGCTTCACGCTCGGGTCCGCATGCTGAAAATAGGGCAGGTAGGCGACTGGAACGCCGAGGATCTCGAGCTGGGCATCCTGGTAGGTGATGGTTGCGGCCTGCTGGTCGTGCACGATGCGCTGGGCGCTGATGCACCACAGCGGCGGCTTGCCGGGATCGCTCTTGCAGGGCGTGAACTTGCCTTGCTCGAACTCGGACACGTTGCCGTCCTTGCGCACCGCGCGCCGGGCCGCGATGCGGGTGTCGTCCTTGCCGATGAGGCTGAGGCTCTCGACGAAGGCGTCGCGGAAGTCGGCGGTGGTGTCGATCGTGTCGCCCTTCACGATGTTGCCGTTGGGCTCCTTGAGCTGTGCGTTGCCCTTGGCCGTCAGCGTGTTGGCGGACTGATCGTAGATCACCTCGTCGGCGGTGAGGATGTAGTTGTTGTAGTAGATCTCGACGCTGCCCTTGGCGATCACGCGATTGTTGCGCGTGTCGTAGATCAGCTCGTCGCCCTGCAGATAGAGGGGCTGCGCCTTGTCGATTTTCTGGATCGGGCCGCCGAGCGGACCGCCGGGCAGCTTGGGGAAGCTCGACGGAAGGTTGCGCAACGTGTTGGTCGTCGAGCTGACCGCGGCAGAGGAGCTTTGCGCCTGTGCGGCGGTGTCCACGCCGGCTGTCAGCGCGAGAAGCCCCACGGCCGAGGCGAGTGCGATGAAGCGGCTGGCGACGTGGCGATGCGAGGCGAGCACAGGGCGCACGCAGCCGTCGCGACGTTGCGCCGATGTCCCCCTACGCGCCACTCAGCCGTCCTCCTGGTGCAGAAGCACCGCCAGCGCTCCGCATAGTCCCAACACCACCGGCACGCCCACCGCGACAACCGGTGGCGCGAGCCCGGCAATTCCCACCTGACGGGAGATCTCTGCGAAGAGAAAGAATGCGAAGCCCCCGATCAGTCCCACCGTGACCATAGTCTGGATCCCCCCCGAGCGGAATGACCGCAAAGACACAGTTGCGGCCAAAAGGACCATCACCAGGAGCAGCAGCGGGCGGGTCAGGAGAAGAACATATTGGATGCGAAAGCGATCGGCTGAAAGTCCGGCTTTTTCCGTAACTTCTATCAGTCCCGGAAGCTCCCAGATCGACACCGTGATGGCGCTGCCGAGGGCATCGGCGACGCGCTCCGGAGAGAGGGCGGTCGAGACCGTGTAGACATCGTACGACTCGGGTTTCTGGCCGATCCGGGTGACCGTTGCGGAGGCCACCTGCCAGAAGCCGTCGAAGAGCGCGGCGCGGGCACCGTCCACCCGCTCCACGAAGCGGCCGGCCCGATCGAATTGCAGGAACATGACCTCGTGCAGCACGGTGCCGTTGGCGTGCACGGCCGCGGCATTGAGCACGGAGGCGCCATCGCTGCCCTCCTGGCGAAGCCAGGCGCCGCTGCCGTCGCTGCGCAGGACCGTCATCTCGCGGCCGAAGGCTTCGGCGAACAACCGCTCGGCCTCGGCGCGCGACCAGGCGGCGAGCGGGTTGTAGACCGTCACCGACAGCACGCCGAAGACGAAGGCGACGGTGAGCCCGGGCCGGACGAAGCCGAATGCCGACATGCCGGCCGCGCGCATGATGGTGAGCTCGGACTTGCGATTGAACATGAGCAGCGTGCCGATCGATCCGGCCAGCACGCAGAACGGCAGCAGCATCTCGGTGTAGGCGGGCAGGCGCAGGATGGCCATCCAGGCGATCTTGCCTGTCGGCACGCGCCCGAACTTGCCCGCCTGCCTGAGCAGCTCCACGATGTCGATCATGAAGATCAGGAGTGCGCACAGGAAGAACGTGCCGAGCACGGCCACGGCGAAACGGACGGTCAGATAGCGGCGGATGATGCGAGGGCTGCGCATGGTCCCTCAGCCGGTGCTTTGCGGGCGCGCCCGCCTGGGAAGGAGGCGCACCAGGAGCTCCCGTGTGCTCGACGACAGCTCACGCAGGCGGAGCGCCAGCCGCGAGGGAGGCCGCAACCGTGATCCGGAGAGCATCAGCGCGATGCCGAGTGCCGCCCCGGCGAGCGGTATGGCATACACGATCCAGGTGGCGGAGGCCTTGAGGGCCACCACGTTGGTCCCGGCGAGCCCCCCGAGCCGCGCACTGGTGGCGATGATGAATGCCGCGACGATGGCCTGGATGCGGTTCTGCCGGGTGGTTCGGGCATGCCCGATGAAGGCGACGGCGATCAGTACGAAAGCGAACGGGTAGAGCGGACTGGAGAAGCGCTCGTGCAGCTCGGCCCGCAAAAGCCCCGGCTGGCGCTGGCCGATGACGTCGTCGGCGGGGGGGTGCACCAGCTCGTCCAGGTAACGCTCGCGCGGCTTCAGCTCCCCGCCCTGCTCCTTGGCCTCGAAGCGGTCCAGATCGACCGCGTAGCTCTCGAAGGCGATCACCTGCACCGGATCGCCGTTGCGCGGGCGGCGCAGGATATGCCCCTTCTCCATGAGGAGGTAGCCCGCACCCTCCTGCTTGATGATATGCCCGCGCTCGGCGAGGTACGTGGAGGTGATCTTGTCGTCTCGCGCGTCGTGCATCACGAGGCCGACCAGAACCCCGGACAGCTCTCGGTCGCGGATGTGGAATGTCAGGTTGGATTCCGGGGTGGAGAAACGCCCCGGCTGGATCACCTGGGAGATGAGGTCGGTGCGGACCTGGATGATGTAGGTCCGCAGCAGCCGCAGGCTCCAGGGCATGGCGATATGATTGACGAGGGAGACCGCCATCGCAACGATGAGCGCGAGCGCGAGCAGCGGCTTGGCGATCGTCCAGACGGTGCCGCCCCCCGCCGTCGTGACGATCAGCTCGCTGTCCCCGTTGAGCCTGTTCAGCACATGGATGGTCGAGACGAGGAGGGCGACCGGCGCGATCAGGGCCATCAGGTTCGGCAGCGCCAGTAGCGTCATCTTGATGAAGAGCCAGGTGTCCTGGCCCTGCGAGGTGACGAGGTTGAGCTGGCGGAGCGCGAGCGCGATCCAGACCATGCCCGTGAGCGAGGCCATGATCATGGCCACGGACCCGGCCGCCTGCCGGAAGATGTAGCGGAAGAGAATGCTCGGCATGAGGCTCATCGCGGCGAGCCCGCACGTGATGGCGCGCGCGCGGCTCCGCTCCGCGACGCGCCGACCCACGGTGTAGCTGGACCGTCCGTCACCACATGTCCCTCGTCGGAGCCCCACATGGCCGAGTTCCGTCCGTTCCCCGGCTCCGCCGCGCCCCAGCCTCGGCGGTCTCATGCGAGGGTGGCCAAACTGGGGCTCAGCCTCGCGGCGCACCCGGTCCGCAACCTCCGTCCGACGTGCGCTCAAGCGAGTGCCATGCTTGCGATTCTCTCGCAAGCGACTAAGGTTGCGGGCGTTCCGATCCTGGTCTCCCCATTCACCCCGGTGGGCACGCGCCGCTTGCGGTGCGGGCCTTTGCCGCGTCTGCTTCCAGCCGAGTCGATGATGACCCAGCGCCCCGACGTTCGCTTCGTTCCGCTTTCCGCTCCGCTCGGCCCCTGCACCGTGGTGACCGTTGGTCAGGACATGCAGCTCGGCCAGATCGGCTCCCGGCTCGACAAGCAGTCGGGTGGTGCCCTCAAGCGGGCGGCCGAGGCGGCCGCGTTTCTGGGCAAGGCCAAGGGAGCTCTGGAGGTGCTGGCTCCGCAAGGCCTCGAGGTGAAGCGTGTCGTGCTGGCGGGCGTGGGGCTGGCTGCCCAGAACGAGGCGCTCGACTGGACCCGCATCGGTGGCGCGGTGTGGGCCGAGGCTTGCCGCCGTAGCGCCGAGACTGTGAGCCTGGTCGTCGACGTGGGCGAGGCGACACCCGCGGCCGTGGCGAGCCTCGCCGAGGGAGCGGTTCTTCGCGCCTATGCCTTTCGTAAGTACAAGTCACGCAAGCCAGGAGACGAGGCCGGCGACGCAAACGGAGCCGCGAGGACGCCGTCCGCGCTCGTCGTTCACTGTGCAGACCCGAGCGGCGCCGAAGCCGCCTATGCCGAGCGCGGGGCGGTCGCTGAAGGCGTGTTCCTCGCGCGCGACCTCGTCAACGAGCCGGCCAACGCGCTCGGGCCGGTCGAGTTCGCCGAGCAGCTGGCGAGCCTCGGCGTTCCGGGTCTCGAGGTCGAGGTGCTCGACATGGATCAGCTCAGGGCCCTCAAGATGGGCGCCCTGCTCGCCGTCGGCCAGGGCAGCGCCCGCGAGAGCCGCGTCGTCGTCATGCAGTGGAACGGCGGCAAGGGGCGGGGCAAGAGCAAGGCGCCGGTGTGCTTCGTCGGCAAGGGTGTGGTCTTCGATACCGGCGGCATCTCGATGAAGCCGGCCGCCGGCATGGAGGACATGAAGGGCGACATGGGTGGCGCTGCGTGCGTGGCGGGGCTGATGCTCGCGCTCGCGCGGCGGAAGGCCAGCGTCAATGCGGTGGGTCTCGTCGGTCTGGTCGAGAACATGCCGTCGGGCACGGCCACGCGGCCCGGCGATATCGTCACCTCGATGTCGGGGCAGACCATCGAGGTGCTGAACA